>NZ_JFYT01000058.1:0-53102 GCF_000632165.1 Delftia sp. RIT313
CACCCGGCCGGCTCCTGCCACCCCGGTGGTGCCGCAGGCGACCACGCAGCCCATCGCGCCGGCCAACAACCTGGTCCCTCTGCCCTACAACGCGGCCGTGGCTGCGCGCTTTCCCGATCCAGCCACCCGCTACGACACACCGGGCCTGGCGCCGCAGCGCAACCAGTTCACCACGGCCAGCGAACTGTCTTCCTGGCTGAACAGCCAGGCCAGCAAATCCCTGGGCCGCGACACGCGCCTGGGTATCGTGCAGCCCGGCAGCTCGCAGCGCGGCAGCCCCATCCAGGCCCTGGTGGCCACGCGCGCACCCGGCATTCAGCCGTCGGCGCTCTATGACAGCCGCCGCCCCACGGTCATGCTTGTGGCCGGCCAGCACGGCGACGAACCTGCGGGTACGGAGGCCTTGCTCATCATCGCCCGCGAGCTCGCTCCCGGCGGCCTGCTGGAGCCGCTGCTGCAGCAGATCAACGTGATCCTCGTGCCGCGCGCCAACCCCGACGCCGTGGAAGCCGGCACGCGCAATGCAGCCGATGGCACCGACATCGCCCATGACCACCTGCTCCTGAACACGCCGGAGGCCAAGGCCCTGGCCACGCTGGCACGCGACTACCGCCCCGTCGCCGTGGTGGACCTGCAGGAATTCCCCGCCGCCAGCATCTTCCTGCAGAAGTACCAGGCCATACAGCGCTACGACGCCCTGCTGCAGTACTCGGCCACGGCCAACCAGAATGAATTCGTGACCAAGGCTGCGCGCGAGTGGTACACGGCACCGCTGCGCACCGCGCTGTCGCAGGCCGGCCTGAGCAGCGACTGGTACTACACCACCAGCCAGGATCTGCAGGACAAGTCCATCTCCATGGGCAGCCTCGCGCCCGATTCGCTGCGCAACGTCAGCGGACTCAAGAACTCGGTGGGCTACCTGGTCAGCAGCCGTGGCTCGGACCTGGGCCGCGCCCACATCCAGCGGCGCGTGCACACCCTGGTCACCGCGTCCACACGCATGCTGCATTCCAGCGCCGAGCGCGCCAAGGACCTCACCCAGGTGCAGGCCTTCGTGGCCCGCGAGACCGCCTCCCTTGCCTGCCATCAGCAACTGGCCGTGCTGGCCGAGCAGACCCCCGAGCAGCGCACCCTCACCATGATCCAGCCCGACACGGGCGCCGACCAGCAGGTGCGCGTGGACTGGAACGCTTCGCTGCAGCCGCGCACCACGCTGTCGCGCCCGCGCTCCTGCGGCTATTGGCTGTCCGCCAGCGCCCAGCCCGCCGTGGACAGGCTGCGCCTGTTGGGCCTGCAGGTGCTCAAGGTGGCCGAGCCCGGCCAGCTGCTGGCCGACTCGTACAACGAAGCCCGCTCGGCCACGCCCGCCAGCGGCGCCTATGCGCTCACGCGCGGCGCCGTCGAAGCGCCCGTGGGCAGCTACTACCTGACGATGAACCAGCCCATGGCCAATCTTGCCGCTGCGGCGCTGGAGCCGGACACACCCTACAGCTACCTTGCACGCGGCCTGGTGCCCACGATGACCGACATGGCGCGCGTGATGGCACCTCCTTCGGTGGTTTTCGAGGAAGAAGACGACGCCGAATGACGGCAAGGGCGCCAGGGCACGCCGCCAAGCCCTGAGCGCCCACCCATTGAGGGTATGATCCGCGCTGGCCCGTCAGCGGCCATACCTGCCCGTAGCTCAACCGGATAGAGCAATTGCCTTCTAAGCAATAGGTCGGGGGTTCGAGTCCCTCCGGGCAGGCCATCCTGGCATCCCAAGAAATCCCAATACGTCCAAAGAAGTCCAAGGGCCCGCACTGGTCTCGGGCTTCAGGTACATCCAGCTTCCGACGTCGTCCAACGGCGCCCCGGTGGCGCGATACACGCTTGACGTGATGCCATCCGGAGTGGGTTCGACGTGCCCGACTACGTGCCTGACTAACGGCAAGCACCGGGACATTGCCGTGCTCTACGGGCAGGATCGATGGCGCACAAGAGCTGTCTCCTGGCGTCCGCTCGGCGCAGATGTAACACGACGGCCGCGTGATCTCACGGTCCCGATTGATTGAAAATCTGGTCGCTCTGGAAAAGCAGCTTCCGGAGGTGGAAGGCATCAAGGTACCCGGCCGGATCATTCATCTGTCAGCGATGAAGATGGAGCTCCGGGTGGTAGCCAGTCGGCTTGCCGGCAGCTCAGTCTTCGTCCAGCGCCTCAAACCGCTCTGCCAGGAAATCCAGCAGCGCCCGCACGGCCGGCAGCAGCCCGCGCCGTGAGGCGAACACCGCATGGATGATCTCGCGCCGTGGCGCCCAGCCCGGGATGACGTGGACCAGTTCACCGCGCGCGATCTGCTCGCGCACCATCATCGAGGGCAGTTGCACCACGCCCACCCCCGCCAAGGCCGCCGCGCGCAGCGCCAGCATGCCGCGCGTGACCAGGCGCGGCCGGTGGCGGATGGCCGCCTGCGTGCCGTCCGGGCCGATCAGGTGCCACACATGCTCATGCTGCGGCAGGCCCAGGTCCATGCTCGGCAGGCCTGCCAGGTCGGCGGGCACCTGGGGGATGCCGCCTGTCAGCAGCTGCGGGCAGGCCACCAGGCATTGCCCGCGCTCGGCGATCATGCGCATCACCAGGTCGCTGTCCTCCAGCGGTGGCGGGCGCACGCGGATGGCAACGTCGATTCCTTCGCCCACCACGTCCACGCGGCGGTTGGTTTCCTCGAGGTGGATCTCCACGCGCGGATACGCGGCCATGAAGGCCGCCAGCATGTCGGCGATGCGCGCATCGAGCAGCGCCACCGGGCAGGTCATGCGCACGATGCCGCGCGGCTCGGCGTGGGTCAGCGCGATGGCCTCGTCGGCGGCGTCGGCCTCCACCAGCATCGCCTTGCAGTGGCCGTAGTAGGTCTGGCCGGTCTCGGTGACGGCAAATCGCCGCGTGGAGCGCTGGATCAGGCGCGTGCCGAGACGCTCCTCAAGCTGCGCGATGCGCCGGCTCAGCTTGGATTTGGGCATCCCCAGCGCGCGGCCCGCGGGCGCAAAGCCGCCGTGGTCCACCACCTGCACGTAGTAGTAGAGGTCGTTCAGGTCTTTCATTGCACACCGCCTTCATCGTTCCTCAGATAGGACTCTGATGGCAAATATTAACGGCTACCGCGTTCATCGTTCAAATCCTATTCTCTATCCATCAGCCAAGACCTTTGTCTGGGCGACCCAAGGAGATTCACCATGACCAAGCCCTACGTCCGCCTGGACAAGGACAACGCCGCCGTGCTGCTGGTAGACCACCAGACCGGCCTGCTATCCCTTGTACGCGACATCGACCCGGACAAGTTCAAGAACAACGTGCTGGCGCTGGCCGACATCGCCAGCTATTTCAAGCTGCCCACCATCCTGACGACCAGCTTCGAGAACGGCCCCAACGGACCGCTGGTGCCGGAGCTCAAGAGCCAGTTTCCCCAGGCGCCCTACATCGCCCGGCCCGGCAACATCAACGCCTGGGACAACGAGGACTTCGTCAAGGCCGTGAAGGCCACGGGCAAGAAGCAACTGATCATCGCCGGCGTGGTGACCGAGGTGTGCGTGGCCTTCCCCGCACTGTCGGCCATCGAGGAAGGCTTCGACGTCTTCGTGATCACTGACGCCTCCGGCACCTTCAACTCCATCACCCGCGATGCGGCGTGGAATCGCATGTCGCAGGCCGGCGTGCAACTGATGAGCTGGTTCGGCGCTGCCTGCGAACTGCACCGCGACTGGCGCAACGACGTGCAGGGGCTGGGCACTCTGTTTTCCAACCACATCCCCGACTACCGCAATCTGATCACGAGCCACACCATGCTCACCCAGGGCAATTGAGGAGAAGACCGTGAGCACACCCCAAACCATCGCCAACTTCAACGGCGCCCGCCCGGTCATCGATCCCGACAATGTGGCGATGCTGCTGATCGACCATCAAAGCGGCCTGTTCCAGACCATCAAGGACATGCCCTTCACCGAGGTGCGTGCCAATGCCACCACACTCGCCAAGGTAGCGACACTGGCGAAGATCCCGGTCATCACCACCGCATCGGTGCCGCAGGGTCCGAACGGCCCCTTGATCCCCGAGATCCACCAGTACGCCCCGCATGCCCGGTACGTTGCGCGCAAGGGCGAGATCAACGCCTGGGACAACCCGGAGTTCGTCGCTGCCGTCAAGGCCACTGGGCGCAGGCAGCTCATCATCGCGGGGACGATCACCAGCGTCTGCATGGCCTTCCCCAGCATCGCCGCAGTGCACGAGGGCTACCAGGTCTTCGCGGTGATCGACGCCTCGGGGACCTACTCGAAAATGGCGCAGGAGATCACGCTGGCGCGCATCGTGCAGGCTGGCGTCGTGCCTATGGACACGGCGGCGGTGTGCTCGGAGGTGCAAAAGACCTGGAACCGTGAGGACGCGTTGCAGTGGGCGCAGGCCTACAGCGCAGTCTTCCCGCCTTACCAGTTGCTGATCGAAAGCTACTCCAAGGCGCAGGAAGTGGCCAGGAACGGTGAGCAGCTGGATTCGCAACGCACCTGACTGCGGTAACACGGCACGGGTACGAGACCGCTTGCCCAAGGTGTCGGCGGCCATGGTGGAATTTGTGGATGAGGCGCAGGACTGAGACCCCGGCCCCGGTGGCGCTCAGCGCCAGCAGTCCTTCACCGTTCCCAGGGGCGAGATGCCCTTCACGCCCAGGGCGTTCAGGGTGTAGTCGCCGCAGCGCCTGTCCGATGCCTGGCGGCCGGTGCGCGTGGCCTTGAGCGTGTAGCCGCCGTCGTTGGCGGCCGTGGCCATCGTCAGGGTGTAGTGGCCGTTCTCGGACTTGTCCCCCCAGGGCAGCCTGAGGTTGGCGACGGAGCTTGTGTAGCCGCCGTTCTGCGCCCGCCAGCGCTCCTGCCGGGCGGCGGCCTCGCCCAGCAGGCTTTGCGCCTCCACGCGCCGCGATCGCAGCACGTATTCCTGGTAGGAGGGGTAGGCGATTGCCGAAAGAATGGCGATCACCGCCACCGTGATCATCAGCTCGATCAGCGTGAATCCATGTAGCTTGCTGCGCACGCATTTCTCCTTGGAGGCCCGCAGGGCCAGCCAGACGGCCGGGGCCGGCAGGCCCCTGTGTGTAGTGGATGGCATGGCGGTCACGGGTTCGCTGGCTGGCGGCGCCAGCTCTGTCGCCCCCGGTCCACTCCGCTGTTGATATCGTCGCCCCCGGTCTTGACTGGGTCTCCTGCCCCGCTTTGCTTTCCGCTGGAGTCGAAGATCTTCGCGCCGCTGATGGTGGGCTTGCCCGGCCCCACCTCGTAACCGTTGACCTGCTGGCCTGCCAGGTTGTCGGAGGCGTTGAAGATGCCGTCGCCGTTCACATCGAAGGCGACATAGTCGGTCTTGCCCCCGGTGTCGGGATCGATGGCGTAGATCGTGCTGGCCAGACCCGCGGAGCAGGGGTCGCCCAGCGGCGGCCGGATGGAGGTGAACACCAGTCCCCGCCCGTACAGGCTCATGTCGTAGACCAGTCTTTCTCCGTCGCGCGGCAGATCGACGTACCAGCCCCAGCTGTGCACATTGGAGTCGGCGGTGCTGGTGGCGTCCTTGTACCAGGTGACCGGGTTGGCCGACAGGGCGAACTTGCCCGGAAAGCCGCTCACCTGGGTGAACTGCTGGGCCTGCAGATCCCCGCGCCCCTTGCCGGCGGTAGGCAGCGGCTGCGGCGCAGCCGTCGCGGATGTGCCGTAGCGGTCCCAGACACCGAACACCGATTGCCGGCGCATGTCCAGCTTGTCGTCATCCGTCATGAAGCGGCCCGTGCCGAAGGCCACCACATCGCCCTTGCCGCTGGAGTGCCGCACCACGTAGGGTGCGGTGGTGATGGACAGCCGCTTGCCGCCGCTGCGTTCGGACTCGCGTGCCACAAAGAACAGTTGCGCATTCCATGAGCCGCTGGCACCACTGGCCAGGTCCACGCGCCATACATTGCCCGCAAGATCACCGGCATAGGCCATGTCCACCTTGCCATCGCCGTTGTTGTCCACCACGGCGGCGCGCGACAGGCCGTTTTTCGGCGCAGGCAGCGCGTTCAGCTCCGCGGCCGTCATGCCTGCCGCGAAATCAAAGCGCCGGATGACCTCGCCACTGGAGACATCCAGCACAAACAGGCTGGACTCGCCGGAGGCGCTGTTCGACGCCTGGTAGCCATTGGACAGGAATACCACCCACCTGCCCTTGGACCGGCCGGCGTCGTTGAGCCGCGCAACGACAGGCGCGGGCATCGAGTAACCCATGCGTTCGTCCTGTTCAACCCCGAACTCCCACAGCAACCGGGGAGAGGTGGGATCCGTGACGTCCAGCGCGAAGACCTGCCTCCCGCCCGCGCCCAGGCTGCCGACCAGCACCCTGTGCCAGGCGTTGCCGAAGTAGACATCGGAGACCACGGGCGTCCCGTCCACGAAGTAGCGGTGGGGAGCGCCGCCCGCGCCATACCGGGACGCCAGGACATTGAGCGAATCCTTCACGCCCGATGGAATGAAGGCGAACTCCTCCTTGCCCGATGCCGCGTCGAAGGCGTGCAGCATGCCGTCGTTGGCGCCCACATACAGCATCTCCTTGGCAGCCTGTTTCGCGGCAAAGGCGGCATAGGTGGTGCTGCCCTCCAGCTTGTCCGCGGCGGAGGCGCGGTACAGGCCGCCCTTGACCCGCACCAGCGAGGAATTGACGATATCGCCCAGCACATTGGGCTTTCCGCTGTCCAGGGGCTTGCGCACGCGCAAGTCATCGCGCACCTCGCCACGCAGGAACTCGATGCGCTTTTTTGCCTGGCCATCGGCGGAGTTCGTGGCCGGGTCCGTGTTGAGCACGGCCAGCCAGGACGCATCGGAGCGCTGCCCGCTGAGACTGGAGTACGTGAAAGGGCTCAGCGACACGGCACTGCCGGTCCTGCTGGGATAGTAGATCTTGCGGTCATCGGCGGACCGCGCCGACAGGAGTTCCGCCGCGCTCCAGACCAGCGTTCTGTCGCTGGTGGTGAGCTTCTCGCGGATGACGTCGCCGCTCCAGTACTGGACCTCGAACGTGGTCCGGTACAGGTCGGCGCCTTCGCCCAGTGTCGCAGTGGGCATGTCCACGCTGACCGCCGTCACGGAACTGATGCTCTGCAGGATGTCGTTGAACGCCTTGGTCAATTGGTCCTTGAGCGTGCCGGCATTGGTCACCAGAAAATAGTTGTCCGGATCTCCCGTGATCTTGGAAGGGTCGCGGTCCGGCACACCGTACTTGGCGGCATACCACAGCGGTCCCTTCAGGAAGCTGCCCGCATCGGTCGCATTGCCCGGAGTGAAGCTGCGGGTGGCCGTGAGCCCCAGGTTCGAGCATTCCGTGCGCTGCTGAGCTGAGATGCTGCCCCGGCAGTAGCCCGGATCGCGATTGGGGGGCGTGTTGTAGGCGTAGTAGGCCGAGGCCGTGTCCTTGTCACGCACCTCCAGGTACATGCCGTCCTTGGTGGTGCCCGAGATCACATAGCCCATGTGCTGTCCCAGGCCGCCAGCGGCGTATTCGGACACCATGTCGATCTTCACCTTGCCATCGGCCTGCAGCGCGACCGTGTAGCGCGCGATGGCGTCCATGTCATGGTCGGCGCCCTGCTCCACGTCCTCGTAGTTGATGCGGAACTCCGCATAGGGCCGCCCGCCATTGACCGAGGCATCGATGTCCGCCTTGCCCGTGTTGGCAATGTTGACCACGTAGTAGTCGACGATCTGGTTGGTCGGCGTGAAGACCGCATTGTTCACGGTGCTGCCACCGGCACTGCCGGAGACGGTCTTGGCAAACGGCGCAATGGTCACAAAGCGTTTGCCGCCGATCGGAAAGCGTATTTCCGGCAGCGGTGACGCAATGGCCACGGAGTAGGTCCTCAGCGCATTCTTGCCCTGGCTGTTGCCGAAGATGGCATTCCTGGCGCCGAAACGGGCCACACCGGCGGCATAGTAGGTGCCTTCCTTGCTGGGCTCCTCGGGAGACAGGCCGCGCGCCCAGGACAGGTCTGCAATGGTCTTGACCGAAGGAGCCTGGTCGGCATTGGCCGACGTTGACTGGCCGATGAAGAAGTTCTTCCCGTCTATGCGCTCGGCCGAGCCGATGGCCGCCACCTCGTCAGAGACATTGAAGCCATTGAGGGCGCTGGCGCCGACGCTCGCGTAGCGGCTGCCGGGCAGCTTGCCGTCGTAGGAGGGATTGATGTCGCTGAGCACCGTCATGACGGGACGGGAGCAGTACTGGTAGCCGCCCCCGCCTTCGGCCTTGGCCTTGTAGGGCGTTTCCCAGGCGGGCTTGGACAGGCCCAGGGACGCATCCTTGGAGGAGCCGCCGGCGTAGTCATAGATGCCGAGGGCCTGGGACGCGCCGCCGAAATAGCGTATGGTCTCGAACATCATCTCGCTGATGGGGTTGCCCCACATGGCGCACTTCGAAGGCTTGTCCAGCGAACTGATGGGGCCGGACGTGATCCAGCCGCATTCCACGTATTTGCCGCCGGTGTAGCCGATCAGGCGCTGGCGGTCTATGTTGGCGACCACGCCATTGACACCCGTCCTGAACTGGCCCGTCTGAGGGTCGACCTCCTCTGCGAAATTGCTGATATTGCGGCGCAGCACGCCGCCGGCGATGTTTTTCTCGTACGAGCCTGTGAGCAGGCCGAAGTACATCTTCCCGTTCTCTCCGAAGTCGTGCAGCAGCCCCGTGGGCTTGTAGATGGTCTTGCCGCCGTTGGGATAGGCCTTGCAGCTGGCCTCGAGCAACTGGACATTGCTGCTGGAGCAGGCCTCCACAAGCAGGTTGTAGTCGGTGATCCTGCTGGTGCCTCGCGCGCACGAATTGCCGCCTGCACAGTTGCTCTGCCCTGCAAAACCCTCCTGGGACACCCAATCCCAGATCTGGAACGAGGAGTCATTGAGCACGCGCAACTGGGTGATGACGCCAGCGGCCTCCCCCAGCGTGGTGACGGCAAACAGATGGCGCGTACCGGACGCCGGCTGGCGCAGCGGCGCATAGTCCGAAATGCTGTAGACCCCGAGATCCCGCGCAGGGTCATAGGCCTTGCCCCAGCTGTGCGCATCCCTGGGAATGTAGGCGGTCTGCAAAACGGTGCGCGAAGCCGTGTCCTCCGCACGCATGCCGCCATAGAGCACGCGGCGTATGGCGTCCATGCGCGATGTGCCCAGATAGTTCAGGAAGTCGCCACTCCAGTTGTTCGAGCACTTTTTCCTGTTGCTTCCGGTCGCTGCCTGCGAGGGCACGAAAACACCCTTGGAATAGCTGTAGCAGACGTTGTTGTTGAAGTAGCCGTAGTAGTCGATCTGGTCCGGCTTGTACCCGACATCGATCACACCGTCGCCGTTGAGGTCGGAGGCATCGTTGTAGGCCTCGTAGTACAGTTTGTGGTCACGCCCCATCACCAGCATGTTCAAGGGCGCCAACGCCTGGTTCACGAACAGCGGCATCTGGGACAGCACGGTGTCCGCGCGCCCCTGGGCATGCGCCGGCGTACTGGCCAGTGCCAGTGCGCACGTCCACAGCGCCAGGGCCGGCCACGCGAGTGCCTGGCCCTGGCACGCCCTCGGGCCATGCCTGGTTTTCCAACTTGCAATGCGAGCCATTGAAGCTCCCTCCCCCTGCTTACTTTATGAACATGTTGACGCTGGACCGCAGGCACAGCGCATCCGCTCCGCAGGCCTGGGCCTGCGACTTTTCCGTGGCCTGGGCATTGACCTCATAGAAGTCCGTGCAGCCGGTGGCAGGTGCATCCAGCGCGGACGTCGCACTACCCGACTTGGGACAGGCGGTCGTGATGTATCGGGGATACCAGTACCCATCGGGCTTCTGAAACCCGGCCGCCTTGGCCTTGGTCGTCCGAAAATCCGTACCGAGCCCGATGGAGCCCGTACGCACATCGGACACCGAGCAGGGAATGCCGCTGCCCTCGGCCACCGGAGTGCCGGCGCCATTGCAGGGCTTGAGTGCGACGGCATGCTCCAGCAGCTTGCGCTCGCCTTCTCGCAGCGTGCCATCCGCGGTTTCATACAGCCGCTGGCTATCCACCATGTTGGCGGCGATGCGCGCCTCCAGCGTGGCCACGCGCATGCCGACCACCGCCAGCAACAACACCAGCAGCAGCATGATCATGGACACCAGCAAGGCATTGCCGCGCTGGCGCTCGCGCAGGACACAGGACATGCAGCGGCGGCTCCGGGCTCCGATCAGCGCGGTCATGGCATCAGATTCCTCAGGGTGAGCGTGCCGGTGGCCAGTTGCAGCAGGGGGCCAGCATTCGCATCGCATCGGGACGCGGCGCCGCCCAGTTGCGCCCAACGCTCGCAGACGGTGGAGGCCATGCCCTGCGTCACCTTGCCGGAGCTTTCCAGCAAGAGGGCAAGGCGCAGGGAACGGATGGCTTCCTGCTGCCCGGGCAACGTGGCCGCGAAGGCATCGACCCGGCGTATCGCGCCGGGCGCTGTCTGCCGATCGATGCCGAACTCGAAATGCACCGCCCGCACGCCATCGGCGAGCGGCACAACCTCCTGCGCAGCCCGGCAGACCAGCACACCACTTTCAACGGTGTATTTCTCCGCGAACATGCCGGTCGCCGGCGCCGGAGCGTCATAGGGGCCGGCGGCTCCCAGGTTCGCGGGCGTGCCCGCACAATCGGTTTCCGCCGCGTCCCGGGGCTGGAAGCGAAGGCAGATGCTCTGCGCGTCAGCCGCGTAGAGCGCCTGTCCCTGGGCGAACTGGCAGCCGTTGGGATGGGGCGAGGAATCGGCAGGAAATGCGTCGAACATCGCCTGCGAAGGATCCCTCCTGTAGCCTGCCTTGGAGAACTCGGAGTCCAGCACGGCCAGCGCCAGCCGGCTGTTGCCGAGGTTCTCGCTCTGCCCCACGCGAAAACCGAAGCTCGACAGCCCCTGCATGTAGATGGTGGTGGCAATCAGCACGAGGAACAGGCCGATGGCCAGCGCCACCAGAATCTCCACCAGGGACAGGCCCGCCTGGGACGGCATGCGCATGCGGCACGCCCGTGCGCCCGGCCCGCGCTCAAAGCCGCGACCGCAGCGTGAATGTGCAAAATTCATTGTCGCTTCCATCCAGACATTGGCCTTTCTTGACCGGCCAGGCCACCGTCACGGACACCAGGCCATCGGCATCGGCGCTCACGGCGAAGGAGCTGTCGATGCGGTCCGCGGTGAGATCGGGCACCAGCTTGCGGGCCCGATCGCCCCAGCAGGCCAGGCGCTGCTCCCGCGGCTGCGGCAAAGGCTGGCAGGCCGCAGGGGCCGCGGGCATCGCGGCCCCCTGTAGCTTCTGATAACCGGCCAGTTCCTCCACGGGCGAGCCCTTCGCGTCCAGGACCGTGGCCGTATCCCCCCGCAGGGTCTCCAGCAGTTCGGAAGCCAGCATGGATGCCATCTGACGCCGCTCGGTATCCACGGTGTATTCAATGGCACGCACATGGATGCGCACGGCGCCCAGCAGCCCCACGGCCACCAGCAGCACGGCGACGAGTACCTCGATAAGGCCTGCGCCGCGTTGCCTGCGAGAAGAAAAAGGAATGGACATGTTGCAGACCCGTTGCATGCGCATCAGCAAGTGCCGCCGGCAGGCAGCCGTTGCTGGCGCACAAGCCCGGCGCGAGTCACTCTCAAGCAGTGCATGCGCGTGGCATGGCGAGCCGTGACGGTCAGCGTGTACAGCGTGCTGGCGCCGGAGAACTGCTTGGCGGTCCCCGTGGTTTCGAACAGGACGCCCTGGGAAGAATCACCGGAGGGCGACACGGTCACGGCATCAGGCACCCGGGCCTCGCGCACCAGTTGCCCTCCCGACTTGGCGGACCATGTCTGCCCAGCGCCCACGAAACTGCTTTCCACCCGTTTGTAGACCGCTTCGGAGCGAGCCAGCTGCAGCAACGACTGCAACTCGAGCGCAGCCGAGCTGACGCGCTGGTTGGCTATTTGAGCGATGAAGGAAGGAGCGGCCAGAGCGGCCAGAATCGCGACCAGCGCCACCACAACCATCATCTCGATGAGGGTGAAGCCACGGGGCCGTTGCCACCTGCCGCCTGGACAGCCGTTGCGCGTGTAACCGGGATTTTTCATGCAAGCGTGCTTCTCGTTGGCGGGGGACCATGCGACAGGCCTGCAAGCCCTGCGCCATTGCTTTTGATTGATGTTTGCAATCGTAATTCAATAGCAATGCAAAACATCTATTGACACAGGTCATGGGACAAATATAGGACTTGTCTTATAAAAACCTGCGCAGAGCGCAACACCCCATCCAGCAAGCTCGGCGGAACGGCCCGCGCAACGGGCATGGCCACGGTGGCGATACGGCAGACCGCGAAGTCAGGCAGGCAGGCCTCGCATCAAGCGCCTGAAAATCCACGGCAGCATGAGCGGCCGCAATCCAGCCGCAGCGCGATTGGCCATGCGAATATCCCGTCTGCTTCCAGCCCGAGGAAGAAAAAGTTTTCGCCCAAAGCAAAAATCCCCAGTGCATTTCTGCACTGGGGATTTTCTTGTTTGGGGTGGCTGATGGGGCTCGAACCCACGACAACAGGAATCACAATCCTGGACTCTACCAACTGAGCTACAGCCACCGTTGAAGCATTCGATTATATGCCAAAAACCAGCAGGCAAATGCTTTGGAACAGGCGTTGCGTGACGCATCGGGAGCAGCAGGAACAAAGGTGCATCGAGGACGCGGGCAACGGGCAGGATGCCGCCATCCTCCATGCAGCCGCAGCCGGCAGGAGCCTTGCCCGGCGTCCCTGGAGCTTTCGGGCACAACCAGTCCCCCTGCCGCCCAAAGCAAAAATCCCCAGAGCATTTCTGCTCTGGGGATTTTTTTATTTGGGGTGGCTGATGGGGCTCGAACCCACGACAACAGGAATCACAATCCTGGACTCTACCAACTGAGCTACAGCCACCGTAGAAGAACGCTATTCTATTCCAAAAAACTGCTTGATTTCTGAAATTTCTGTTTTGCTAGAAATTTCTCTCATCAGGGGCGCGGGACCTTGATCTGCACCTTGAGCTGTTTCTTGAGAAGCTCGTAGTATGCCATAGCTTCTGCGACCGCAGAGCTTCGCAGGAAGTCCTGCTTCTGCGCGGCAGCAGCCTGTGCATCATCGGCCGGGCGCTCGACGATGCGGTTGATCTTGACCACGGCATAGCCTTGGGCACCCATGTCAACACCCGTCCAGGCAGGCAGCTGAGCGGTCGATGCGCGCAGGGCGGCATCCACCACTTCGCGCGACAGGCCTTCGGGCTGGTCACGGCTGATCACCTTGGCGGCAGGCAGCTGCGCCGCATCAGGCTTGGCCTTCCATGCTGCAAGCTTGGCCTCGCCATCGGCCTTGGCCAGTTCGGCGGACTTTTGCGCCACGTACAGGGTGCGCAGCTTGTCGCCGACCTCGGCCATGGGCAGCGTGCGGGCAGGCGTGTACTCCACCACGCGGCCGGCCACCAGTTGGCTGGAACCCAGCTCCACCGCATCGGTGTTGCGCTTGTTGTTCAGCGAGTCGCTGGAGAACAGCGCCTCCAGGAAACGGGGATTGGCCAGGGGGCCCTTGACGTTGGGGCCGGGCTGGCGCGTCACATGGTCTGCCTTTTGCACGGTGAGCTTGAATTTCTCGGCCACGGGCTGCAGGCTGTCCGACTGCTCGTAGACCGCGTTGGAGAAGCCTTCCGCCAGTTCGGCGAACTTGCGCTGGGCCTGCTGCTGCTTGAGTTCGGCTTCCAGCTTGGGACGCATCTGGTCGAAGCTAGGAGCCTTGGGCTTCTTGATGTCCACCAGCGAGATGATGTGGTAGCCGAAGTCGCTGTGCACCACGTCGCTGATGTCGCCCACCTTCATGCCGAAGGCTGCGTCCTCGAAGGGCTTGACCATGGCGCCACGGCCGAAGTAGCCCAGATCGCCACCCGATGCAGCGGAGCCACCGTCCTGCGAATTGGCCTTGGCCAGTTCGGCGAAGCGCTTGGGGTCCTTGCGCAGCTCGGCCAGCAGTTCTTCTGCCTTGGCCTTGGCTTTTTCCTGCTCGGCGGCAGGCGCATCCTTGCTTGCATTGATCAGGATGTGGCTGGCACGGCGCTCTTCGGGGCCGGCCAGGCGCTCGGCGTTCTGGTTGTAGTAGGAACGCACATCGTCTTCGCTCAGCGTGATGCCGGCCTCGATGCTGGGAACGTCCAGCAGCAGGTATTCCACCTTGGCCTGCTCCGACTGCTGGAACTGGCTGGTGTGGGCATCGTAGTAGGCCTTGAGGTCTGCCTCGGTGGGCTGGACCTTGCTGGCGTAGGCGCTGGCTTCAAAGCGAGCCACCTGCACTTCGCGGCGCTGGTACAGCGCATCGATGGCCTGCTTGACCTGGGTGTCGGTCGCAAAGGCCGTACCCGTCACGCCACCCATCACCTGGTTCATGGACAGCTCGCGGCGCAGGTTGGCCTCGAAGCCTTCGGGCGTCAGGCCCTGCGATCCGACCAGGGCGCGGTAGGCCTCGGCATCCATCGAGCCGTCTGGCTTCTTGAGCGCGGCAATCGCGGGGATCTCCTGCAGCGTGCGCACCAGTTGCGCATCGGACGCTGCCAGATGCATCTTCTGCACGGCAGCAGCCAGCACCTGGTCACGCACCATCTTCTCCAGCGTGGCGTAGCGCGCCTGCGGCGAGTCCAGCAGCTTGGGGTCGATGTTGGGGTTCTCGGCGCGCAGGCGATCACTCTCCATGCGGTGCGCGTTCTCCCAGTCGGCCTGCTTGATCTCATGACCATCGACACGTGCGACGATGACGCTGGACTCTGTGAAGTAGTTCTGGTTCACACCCACGAAGATGAACGAGGGAATGATCAGCAAGAACAACAAGATCATCACGAACTTGGAATGCTTGCGGATGGATTCGAACATGGTCTGTCGTCTTTCAATGGCAGAAATAGAAAAGGCGAACTTTCGTTCGCCTTTTGTTCTTGGTGGGTGCTGACGGGGTCGAACCGCCGACCTACGCCTTGTAAGGGCGCCGCTCTACCAACTGAGCTAAGCACCCCACCTTGACTGGTGTCAGTTCAGGGCATCTTTCAATGCCTTGCCCGGACGGAACTTTGGAACCTTGGCGGCCTTGATCTTGATGGTTTCGCCGGTGCGGGGGTTGCGGCCCGTACGAGCAGCGCGCTTACCAACGGCGAATGTGCCAAAACCAACGAGCGACACTGTACCACCCTTTTTGAGGGTTTTCTTCACAGCCTCAATCGTGGAATCCAGTGCACGAGCAGCCGCAGCCTTGGAGATGTCGGCGTTGTTAGCGATGTGCTCAATCAGTTCGGTTTTATTCACAAGATGCCTCTGGAGAAATAAGTGAATGGGATGTCTCTGCGGCCACCAACTTGGCTCGGCCAGAAACCCGGCGCGACGGATACGGAATCTGGCTTGCCGTTCGACGCCTGCCTCGGGGCAGACATCGGTGAATTAAAGCCATCGACCTTCCAGGTGTCAATGCACGCTGCGCATCGCAGCGACAGGGGACGATTCTATGCGGTTTTGGCGCCAGCTTTGGCTTTGCGGCCGGTTTTTTGCGCCCGGCGCAGGCTAGCGGCTTCACGAATTGACAAGGGTTGACAATGGACTTGTCCGCTGCAGGCCTTGCCAGTGCTGCAATGCGCCTCACCGCTTCGCATCCACGACGCCGCAGCGGCTGCCCTGCCTGATTCAAATGCTTCCAAAAAAATAGCAACGCCAGACAGTTTGACGTGTCTGGCGCAGGATCCCGGGAACGGCCGGAAAGGCCCTCAGTGCGTGACCCGCGCGCGGATCTCGGGCAGGGCTTTTTGCAGGTAGTACACCATCGACCAGACGGTGAGCACTGCCGCCACCCAGATCAGCACCTGGCCCCAGACGCCGGTGTCGATCATGCCGAACACGCGGCCGTCGTACAGCAGGAAGGGAATGGCCACCATCTGCGCCGTGGTCTTGAGCTTGCCGAGCATGTGGACGGCCACGCTCTTGCCCGCGCCCAGGTGCGCCATCCACTCGCGCAGGGCCGAGATGGCGATCTCGCGGCCGATGATGATCAGGGCCACGAACACATCGGTGCGCTGCAGGTGCACCAGCACCAGCAGCGACGCGCAGACCAGGAACTTGTCGGCCACCGGATCGAGGAAGGCGCCGAAGGCCGATGTCTGGTTGAGCTTGCGCGCCAGGTAGCCGTCGAGCCAGTCGGTGGCTGCGAAGACGATGAACATGACCGTGGCGACCAGGTTGCGGGTCGCCACATCGAACGGCGCGTAGAACACCCCGACGATCAGCGGAATCGCGACGATCCGCGTACAGGTCATCAAGGTGGGGATTGTGAGAAACATGGCCGCCATTGTGTCACGTACCTTGGTGTTTGAGGTTCTGTTTCAAGGCCCGCGGTGCAGCCTGCGGGACGGTCATTTCAATGCAATGCACGGTAGATATCTTCAGCCAGCGCGGCCGAGATGCCGTCCACGCTGCACAGGTCCTCGACGGTGGCTTCGGACACGCCGCGCACGCCGCCAAAGCGCTGCAGCAGGCGCGCGCGCTTCTTGGGGCCCACGCCCGGAATCTCCTCGAGCTTGCCGCCGCCCACCCGCACCTTGGCACGCGCCGCGCGCATGCCGGTGATGGCGAAGCGGTGGGCCTCGTCGCGGATCTGGGCCACCAGCATCAGCGCGGCCGAGTCGTAGCCCAGGTAGATCTTCTCGCGCCCGTCGGCAAAGACCAGCTCTTCCAGGCCGACCTTGCGCCCCTCGCCCTTTTCCACGCCCACGATGCGCGAGACATCGAGGCCCAGCTGCTCGAAGACTTCGCGCGCCATGCTGACCTGGCCCTTGCCGCCGTCGACCAGCACCAGGTCCGGCAGTTGCGGCTGCTTGCCCGTGAGTTCGGCACCGCCCGCCTCTCTTTGCGCCTCGGCCACGCGGCTGTAGCGGCGCGTCAGCACCTGGCGCATGGCGGCATAGTCGTCGCCGCCCGTGATGCCTTCGATGTTGAAACGCCGGTACTCGCTGCTTTGCATCTTGTGGTGATGGAAGACCACGCAGGAAGCCTGCGTGGCCTCGCCCGCCGTGTGCGAGATGTCGAAGCATTCGATGGTGAGTTCATCAAGGTTCTCGCAGGCCAGGTCCAGCGCCTCGACCAACGCGCGCGTGCGCGCCTGCTGCGAGCCTTCTTCGGCCAGCAGGCGGGCCATCTGGATGTCGGCGTTCTTTTGCGCCATCTCCAGCCAGATACGCCGCTGCTCGCGCGGCTGCTGCACGGCGGTGATGCGCACGCCGCCTTGCTCGCTCAACAGGGCCAGCAGCTTCTTGTCCACCGGATGGCTGACGATGAGCACGGGCGGCACGGCCACGCCGGTGTAGTGCTGGGCGATGAAGGCCTCCAGCACGATGTCCTCGACCGGGCGTGCGGATTCGGCAAGACTGGCCTCTTCCTCGCCGGCGTAGACCGAGGCGGCATCACCCAGATTGGCGGGAAAGTACGGCCGGTCGCCCAGGTGGCGGCCGCCGCGCACCATGGCCAGGTTCACGCAGGCGCGGCCGCCCTGCACCTTCACGGCGAGGATGTCCACGTCGCGGTCGTCGGCGGTTTCTATGACCTGCTGGTGCAGCACGCGCGACAGCGCCGTCATCTGGTTGCGTACCTCGGCGGCCTGCTCGTATTCCATGCGCCCGGCGTGCTCCATCATGCGGGCCTCCAGCTGGCGCAGCAGTTCCTGGGTCTCGCCGCGCAACATGGCCTCGGCATTGCGCACATCCAGCGCATAGGCTTCGGGCGAGATCAGATCCACGCAAGGGCCGCTGCAGCGCTTGATCTGGTAGAGCAGGCAGGGGCGCGAGCGGTTGGCAAAGACCGTGTCCTCGCAGGTGCGCAGCCGGAAGACCTTCTGCAGCAGCTGGATGCTTTCCTTGACGGCCCAGGCGTTGGGATAGGGACCGAAGTAGCGGTGGCGCTTGTCCACGGCACCACGGTAGTAGGCCATGCGCGCGAAGCGCTGGTGGGCAGGCTCGCCAGCCTGGCCGTCGCGCGCGGCCACGCCGGTGATCTTCAGGTAGGGATAGCTCTTGTCGTCCCGGAACAGGATGTTGTACTTGGGGTGCTGCGTCTTGATGAGGTTGTTTTCCAGCAGCAGGGCCTCGGCCTCGGAGCGCACCACCGTGGTCTCCATGCGCGCGATCTTGCCCACCATGTGGCCTATGCGCGTGCCGCCATGGTTCTTGGTGAAGTAGCTGGAGACGCGGCGCTTGAGGTTGATGGCCTTGCCCACGTACAGCAGCGTGCCTGCCGCGTCGAAATAGCGGTAGACGCCGGGCAGGCCCGGCAGCGCTGCCACCTGGGCCAGCAGTTCATCGGAATGGGATTCGGACATGCGCCTATTGTGGCCGCTGCCCGGGCCCGCCGCAGCGGGCCTGCGGGCCCTCGGGCTCTTACTCGGCCTCGATCTTCGAGGACTTGACCACCTGGGCCCAGTTGGACCACTCGGTCTTGACCATGGCGCCCAGCTGCTGCGGGCTCATGTAGTCCGCCGTGGCGCCCTGCTCCTGTGCCTTTTGCTTGAAGGCCGGGTTCTCCACCACCTTCTTGAGGTCGGCCGTGAGCTTGTCGATCACGGGCTTGGGCGTGGCGGCGGGCGCGAACACGGCAAACCAGGAGGTGGCGTTGACGCCCGCATAGCCGGCCTCGGCCGTGGTGGGCGCATCAGGCAGGCTGGGCAGGCGCTGCGTGCCGGTGACGGCCAGCACGCGCAGCTTGCCGCTTTGCACGTGGGGCATGAAGGGCGGCGCCGTGCCGAAGGTCAGGTCCACCTGGCCGCCCAGCAGGTCCTGCAGCGCGGGGCCGGTGCCCTTGTAGGGGACGTGGACCATCTTGATGCCGGCCTGCTGCTCCAGCATGGCGCCCGTCACGTGCTGCAGCGAGCCATTGCCCGATGAGGCGTAGTTCAGCTTGCCGGGGTTGGCCTTGGCATAGGCCACGAGTTCGGCCAGCGTCTTCACGGGCAGCTCGGACCGCACCACGATGATCTGCGGCGCCGACAGCACATTGGCCACGGGCTGGAAGTCGCCCTGCTCCCAGATGCGGGCCTTGGTCAGGTGGGGCGAGATGACGTGATAGCCCGAGTACTGCATGAGCAGGGTGTAGCCATCGGCCTCGGCACGCTTGACCAGGCTGGCTGCGATGGAGCCGTTGCCGCCGCCCTTGTTGTCCACCACCACCGACTGGCCGATCACCGGCGCCAGCGCCTGGGCCGCCATGCGCGCCGCCAGGTCGGTGGTGCCACCGGCTGCGGCCGGCACGATCATGGTGATGGTCTTGGCGGGGTAGCCGCCTTGGGCCAGCGCGGCTGTGCCGCCCAGGCCCAGTCCTGCGATGGCCATGGCCACGGCTGCGATCTGTCTGCGTTGAATCTTCTTCATCTTTGTCTCCTTGGTTTGCTCGGTTCTTGTGAATGAGAATGCGCGCCGGCCTCAGCCCTTGGCCAAAGCCCGTTCGCGGATGGCTGCAAAGTCGGCTGGTGGCTGGTGCAAGTCCAGCCGCGCACCGGCCTTGGCGATCTGGCTGGCCGTGTCATGGCCGATCAGCGCGGGCAGGCTGCGCGCGGCCGCGACGATCTGCGCCAGGTCCACGCCGGTGTCGTAGCCCATGAGCTGCAGCGCGTGGACGATGTCCTCGGTGCAGGCATTGCCCGATGCGCCGGGCGCGTAGGGGCAGCCGCCCAGGCCGCCGATGGAGGCATCGAAGCGGTCGCCGCCCGCCTCGATCGAGGCCAGCACATTGCCCAGGGCCATGCCGCGTGTGTTGTGGAAGTGCAGGGTCAGTCCCAGTTGCGGCCAGCGCTGCCGGAAGGCGGCCACCATGGCACGCACCTGGGTCGGGAAGGCCATGCCCGTGGTGTCGCACAGCGTGATGCCCTGCACGCCCAGGTCGGCAAAGCGCTGCACCCAGTCGAAGACTTCCTGCTGCGGCACATCGCCCTCCATGGGGCAGCCAAAGCAGCACGACAGCGAGACGTTGACGGGCACGCCCGCCTGCTGCGCCGTGGCAACGACCTGGGCCAGCGCCGCGAACGACTGGCTGCGCTGCATGCGCAGGTTGCACAGATTGTGCGTCTCGCTGACCGACATGACCAGGTTGAGCTCGTCCGTGCGCGCCTCGATGGCGCGCTCGGCGCCGCGGGCATTGGGCACCAGGGCGGTGTAGACGGTGCCGGGGCGGCGCTCTATCTCGCGCATGACGATCTCGCCATCGCGCAGCGCGGGAATGGCCGTGGGCGAGACAAAGGCCGTGACCTCGATCTTGGACAGGCCGGCCTGCGACAGCGCATTGACCAGGGCGATCTTGTCCTCGGTGGGGACAAAGGCCTGCTCCATCTGCAGCCCGTCGCGCGTGCCGACCTCGTTGAAGAAAACGCGGCGGCCCGCGCCCTGCCAGACATCCGTGGGGTGGACGGCATTCATTGGATCACTCCCTTGCTGCGCAGCAGCGCAATCTGTTGGGCCGTGAGGCCGGCCTCGGCCAGCACGGCATCGGTGTCATCGCCCACATGGGGCGCACTGCTGCGCACCGTGCCGGGCGTGAGCGAGAGCTTGGGGACGATGCCCGGCACCTCGATGTCGTCTCCGTCGCGCGTGTGCTGGCTGAGGATCATGTCGCGGGCGCGGTAGTGCGGGTCCTCGGCAATGTCCTTGGCCGTGTAGACCTTGCCGGCCGGCACGCGCGCGGCGGCCAGCTGGTCCATCACGGCCTGCACGCTCTGCGAGCGCGTCCAGCCGCCGATGACGGCGTCGATCTCGGCGATGCGCGCCACGCGGCCCGCGTTGTCGGCCAGTTGCGGATCGTCGGCCAGGTCCTGGCGGCCGATGGTGGCCATCAGGCGCTTGAAGATGGAGTCGCCATTGCCGGCCACCAGCACCCAGCCGTCCTGGCAGGGATAGGCGTTGGACGGCGCAATGCCTGGCAGCGCACTGCCGGCCGCCTCGCGCACGGCACCGAAGGCGCTGTATTCGGGCAGCAGGCTTTCCATGACGTTGAACACGGCCTCGTGCAGGGCCACGTCGATGACCTGGCCGGCACCGCCGTTCACCTTGCGGTGGTACAGGGCCATCATCACGCCGATCACTCCATGCAGCGCGGCCAGCGTGTCGCCAATCGAGACGCCCACGCGCACCGGCACGCGGCCGGGCTCGGCCGTCAGGTGGCGCAGGCCGCCCATGGCCTCGCCGATCACGCCAAAGCCCGGCAGGTCGCGGTAGGGGCCGGTCTGGCCGTAGCCCGAGATGCGCAGGATGACCAGGCCAGGGTTGAGCGCATGCAGCTCTTCGGGCGACATGCCCCAGCCTTCCAGCGTGCCGGGACGGAAGTTCTCGACCAGCACATCGGCCTCGGCGATCAGGCGCCGCGCGATGTCCTGGCCCTCCTGCTGGCGCAGGTCCAGCGCCACCGAACGCTTGTTGCGCGACTGCACCTGCCACCAGACCGAGGTGCCGTTCTTGATCAGGCGCCAGTTGCGCAGCGGATCGCCCGCGCCCGGCGCCTCGATCTTGACCACGTCGGCGCCGAACTCGCCCAGCGTCTTGCCGCAGAACGGCCCTGCAATCAATTGCCCCATCTCGACCACGCGCACACCGTTGAGTGCGCCGGGGGTGGGAACCAGCCTTGTCTGTTGTGTCATGGGTTAGCGCTTCCTCTTTGTCTCCTGCGGCCAGCCTCCGATGGCATTGCCGCGGCGCCGATCTTGCCGCCGTCCGCGCCGGCCGCAAAACGCTCAAGCGCGACGCTGCCATCGCAAACCGGCATGGCAGAACCCGGTCAGGCGGGGCCGGGAGATAATCGCCACCCCATGAAACTCGACCCGATTTCGCTGCGCCTGTTCGTGGCCGTGATGGAGGAAAGCGCCATCGCCCGCGCTGCCGCACGCGAACACATCGCCCCCTCGGCCGCCAGCCGCCGGCTGGCCGAGCTGGAGAGCCAGCTGCAGGTGGAGCTGTTCACCCGCAGCAACCGCGGCAGCGTACCCACGGCCGCCGCCTATGCACTGCTGAACATGGCGCGCGGCGTGCTCAATGACCTGGACGGCATCGGCGAGCAGATGCGCGAGTACGGCAGCGGCCTGCGCGGCCATGTGCGTGTGATGGCCAACATCTCGGCCATCACCCAGTTCCTGCCCTCGCAGCTGCAGCGCTTCCTGGACCAGCACCCGCATGTGGACGTGCGCCTGCAGGAGCGCGTGAGCAGCGACATCGCACGCGCCGTGGCCGACAACGAGGCCGACATCGGCATCCTCAACCAGGGCAGCTACGGAGAGAAGATCCGCCTGCGCCCGTACCGGCGCGATCGCCTCATCGTCATCGTGCCCCAAGGCCATGCGCTGGTACGGCGGCGCTCGCTGCGGCTGGCCCAGGTGCTGGACCATGACCTGGTGGGCATGCACGCCGGCAGCGCGCTCAACCACCAGATCACGCGCGCCGCGGCCGACCTGGGCCTGCAGCCCCGGCTGCGCATGAAGGTCACGGGCTATGACGCGCTGTGCCTGATGGTGGCCTCGGGCCTGGGCGTGGGCATCCTGCCCGAAGGCAGCGCACGCCTGTACCTGGGCGCCCTGCCGCTGCGCTGCATTGCGCTGGACGAGCCCTGGGCCGAGCGCCAGCTGATGCTGTGCGTGCGCTCGCAAGAGGCACTGCCGCCAGTGGCGCAGTTGCTGGTCGAACACCTGTGCGAACCCTGATCCCCATGCTTGCCTTCAAACCCATCCCCCCGGCCCCTCTGCCAGAGCAGGCCGTTGCACGGACCTGGGACATCTTCTGCCAGGTCATAGACAACTTTGGCGACATCGGCGTGTGCTGGCGCGCGGCGGCCGACCTGGCCTCACGCGGCCAGCGCGTGCGGCTGTGGATGGACGACGCCAGCGCCCTGGCCTGGATGGCTCCCCGACCGCACCCGGCCGGACTCAGCGTCCATGGCTGGCCCACGCAGGCGCAGGACGTCCCGCAGTCCATGGGCGATGTGGTCATCGAGGCTTTCGGCTGCGAGATTCCGCCGCCCTTTCTGGCAGCCATCGCGCGCCGGGCACCGCTGTGGATCAACCTCGAATACCTGTCGGCAGAGGACTATGTGGAGCGCTGCCACCGCCTGCCCTCGCCGCTGATGTCGGGGCCGGCTGCGGGACTGACGCGCTGGTTCTTCTACCCGGGTTTCACGGTCGCCACGGGCGGCCTGCTGCGCGAGCCGGACCTGGCCGCGCGCCAGGCAGCTTTTGCTTCCGAGGGCCGGCAGGCCTGGCGCACACGCCACGGCATAGGCTCCGGCGATTGCGCCATCTCGCTGTTCTGCTACGAACCTCCTGCCCTGCCTCAATGGCTGGCCCAACTGCATGCAGCACCCCCTGCGCCGCAGGCCACGCATTTGCTGGTGACCCCGGGGCGCGCAGCCGCCGCCGTGCAACAGGCCATGGCCAGCGTGCCCGCCACGGAACAAGGCGCGGTGACCCGGCATGCGCTGCAGCCCTGCCCCCAACCTCAGTTCGACGAAATGCTCTGGGCCTGCGACCTGAACCTGGTGCGTGGCGAGGATTCGCTGGTACGCGCGCTGTGGGCGGGCCAGCCGCTGGTCTGGCACATCTATCCCCAGCACGACGACGCCCATCACGACAAGCTCGACGCCTTTCTTGACTGGCTGCAGGCACCAGCCAGCCTGCGCGCCTTCCACCATGCCTGGAACGGCATGGCACCGGCAAGCACCCTGCCCGCAATCACGCCTGCGCTGCTGCAGCAATGGCAGGAATGCGTGCAGGCGGCACGCCTGCGGCTGCTGCAACAGACCCCATTGATTGAGCAGCTACAAGCTTTCGTGACCGAAAAAAGCTAGAATGCACGTTTTGCCTCCCTGGAGGCGCCGCTGCGGGCGACCGCCAGCCGGCCGCCATCGACCAACCAGGGTTGCACCCGCCGCGGAACTGCGGCAGGCGCACCGTCCCAGCGACTTCGCTTGCCTGCCCTGTTGAGCGGCTCAACCTCAGCCAAGCAAGCTATGAAAATCGCTCAAGAAATCCGCGCCGGCAACGTGATCATGCACGGCAAGGACCCGATGATCGTCCTGAAGACCGAATACGCTCGCGGTGGCCGCGGCGCCGCCACCGTCCGCATGAAGCTCAAGTCCCTGCTGGGCAACATGGGCACCGAAGTCGTCTTCAAGGCCGACGACAAGATCGACAACGTGATCCTGGACAAGAAGGAGTGCACCTACTCCTACTTCGCCGATCCGATGTACGTGTGGATGGATGCCGACTTCAACCAGTACGAAGTGGAAGCCACCAACATGGGTGACGCCATCAACTACCTGGAAGACGGCATGGAAGCCGAAGTCGTGTTCTACGACGGCAAGGCCATCTCCTGCGAACTGCCCACTTCCGTGGAACGCGAAATCACCTGGACCGAACCCGCCGTCAAGGGCGACACATCGGGCAAGGTGCTCAAGCCTGCCAAGATTGCCACCGGCTTCGAAGTGCCCGTGCCCCTGTTCGTGAGCCAGGGCGACAAGATCGAAATCGACACTCGCACGGGCGAGTACCGCAAGCGCGTCTAAACAACGCTTGCAGTTCCCCCTGCGAAGCCCCTGGCAGTCTCTGCCAGGGGCTTTTTCTTTGGGCGCGCGGTATCCACGCAGATATTTACCCGGATTTAATTGACTTGTGAATTTTACCCGGCTAATATCTGCCGCATGACTACCGACTCTTGCATGGCGGGCGCCGAGCCCGCACCCAGCTACACCATCTTCCAGGGCCATGGCCGCCTGCTCCAGGGGGACAGGCCTGCCGTCCTGCAGTTCCTGCAAAGCCATGAACAACAGGCGCAGGGCAGTGGATCGGCACCGCCGTTGTGGGTTTTCGACGACCACAGCGGCATGCGGCTGGACCTGGACTGGCGCAGCGAACTGGCCGCATCGCCCGCACCCGGTCAAGCCGCCGCCCCGCGCAGCGTGGGCCGCCCCAAGCTGGGCGTGGTGGCACGCGAAGTCACCTTGCTGCCACGGCACTGGGAATGGCTCAACCGCCAGCCCGGCGGCGCCTCCGGCGCACTGCGCAGGCTGGTGGACGAGGCGCGCGGCAAGCATGCCGCACAGGATACCGTGCGCGCCGCCACCGAAGCCGTCTACCGCTTCATGAGCGAGATGGCGGGCGACCTGCCCCATTTCGAGGACGCCAGCCGCGCCCTGTTTGCACGCCAGGCCGAAGCCTTTGCACAGCACACCGCCACCTGGCCCGAGGATGTGCGAAGCTATCTGCAGCAACTGGGCGGCCCCGTGTGGGCGGACTCACCTGCGGCGCCAGCCCAGGACTGAAGACCTGACCCGGCCCGACCTCACTGCTTTTCTCGTCGCATTACCAGACACAACATGACGAAATCAACCGAACCCCTGCCCCAGGCCGCCGCGCCTGCCGCATCCAGCCACGGCGGGCCGCCCATTGCCGGCAGCCAGCCGTTGTGGCGCACCTTTCTGGTGTTCCTGGGCCCCATGGTGCTGGCCAACATCCTGCAATCGCTGTCGGGCACCATCAACAGCGTCTTCATCGGCCAGATGCTGGGCGTGCAGGCGCTGGCCGCCGTCGCGGCCTTCTTTCCGGTGATGTTCCTCTTCATCGCCTTCGTGATCGGCCTGGGCGCGGGCTCCTCGGTGCTGATCGGCCAGGCCTACGGCGCGCGCATGCATGACAAGCTGCGCGCGATTGCAGGCACGGCCATGTGCATAGGACTGCTGTTTGGCGCCATCGTGGCCCTGTTCGGCGGGCTGTTCACCGAGCCGCTGATGCGATTGCTGGGCACGCCGCCCGACATCATGGAGCAGGCCACGCTGTACTCGCGCATCGTGCTGCTGGGCATGCCGGGGCTGTTCGTGTTCCTGCTGGCCACCTCGCTGCTGCGCGGCGTGGGCGACACGGTCTCGCCCATGCTGGCCCTGCTGATCTCCACGGGCACGGGCCTGGCCTGCACCCCGGCGCTGATCGCGGGCTGGGCCGGCCTGCCGCGCCTGGGCGTGGCCAGCGCGGGCGTGTCCATGATCCTGGGCTTCACCCTGGCGCTGGCCTGGCTGGGCTGGCGGCTGCGCCGCATCGGCAGCCCGCTGGCGCCCAATGCCGCGCTGTGGAAGGCCATGCGCATTGACCGGACCCTGCTCAAGAGCATCCTGCGCGTGGGCATTCCCACGGGCGTGCAGATGATTGCCTCGTCCATGGCCGGGCTGGTCGTCGTGTCGCTGGTCAACGGCTTCGGCTCCAGCGCCACGGCCGCCTATGGTGCGGTCAACCAGATCAACTCGTTTGCGCAGTTTCCCGTGATCTCGGTCGCCATCACGGCCTCCATCCTCGGAGCCCAGGCCATCGGCGCGGGCCGCAGCGAGCGCCTGGGAGCCATCACGGCCACGGCCATCCGCATGAACCTGGCATTGGGCGCCGCCCTGGCCCTGATCGGCAGCCTGTTCGCACGGCCGCTGCTGGGCATGTTCATCACCGACGAGCAGGTGCTGGTACTGGCCATCGAGCTGCTGTACATCGTGCTGTGGAGCGGCCTGCTGCTGGGCTGCTTCATTGCCCTGTCGTCCATCATGCGTGCCAGCGGCGATGTGGTCATTCCCACGGCCATCACCATCACGGTGCTCGCCGTGCTGGAGCTGCCCATGGCCTGGTGGCTGAGCCGCGGCTTCGGGCTGATGGGGATCTGGATGGCGCTTCCGCTGTCCTACACCCTGACGCTGTGCCTTCAGACCGCCTACTACAAGCTGGTCTGGAAGAAGCGCCCGATCCGCCGCATGGTGTAGGGCGTGCGCCATGCAAAACAGGCTTCCCGAGGGAAGCCTGTTTTTTGGGGTGGGCAAGGCGTCAGGCGTTCAGGTCCAGCACCACGCGCCCTTCGATCTTGCCTTCATGCATGCGCGCAAAGATGTCGTTGATGTTCTCCAGCCGGTCGGTGGACACGGTGGCCTTGACCTTGCCCATGGCCGCGAAGTCCAGCGACTCCTGCAGGTCCAGCCGCGTGCCCACGATGGAGCCGCGCACGGTCACGCCGCTGAGCACCATGTTGAAGATGGGCAGCGGGAAGCTCCCGGGCGGCAGGCCGTTGAGCGACACCGTGCCGCCGCGCCGCACCATGCCCAGCGCCTGCTCGAAGGCCTTGGGCGATACCGCCGTCACCAGGGCGCCGTGTGCGCCGCCAATCTCCTTTTTCAGGTAGGCCGCAGGGTCCGTGGTCATGGCATTGACCGTGACCTGTGCGCCCAGGCGCCTGGCCAGCGCCAGCTTGTCGTCATCCACATCCACCGCCGCCACATTCAGGCCCATGGCCTTGGCGTACTGCACGGCCATGTGGCCCAGGCCGCCGATGCCCGAGATCACCACCCAGTTGCCGGGTTTGGTGTCGGTGACCTTCAGGCCCTTGTAGACGGTGACGCCCGCGCACAGCACGGGAGCGATCTCGATCAGGTCCACGCTGCCGGGCAGCAGGCCCACGAAATTGGCATCGGCCAGCGCGTACTGCGCAAAGCCGCCGTTGACGGAGTAGCCGGTGTTCTTTTGCTGCTCGCACAGCGTCTCCCAGCCGCCCAGGCAATGCTCGCAATGGCCGCAGGCCGTGTACAGCCAGGGAATGCCGACGCGGTCGCCCTCCTTCACATGGGTGACGCCCGCGCCCACGGCGGCCACATAGCCCACGCCTTCGTGGCCGGGGATGAAAGGCGGATTGGGCTTGACGGGCCAGTCGCCCTGCGCCGCGTGCAGGTCGGTATGGCAGACGCCGCAGGCCTCGATCTTCACCAGCACATGGCCGGGATCGGGCCTGGGCACCTGGACTTCCTCGATGGTGAGCGGCTTGCCAAACTCCCGCACCACGGCGGCCTTCATGGTCCTGTTCATTCGCGCCATCCTTTCTTTGCGTCAAAGTAGGTACAGCATTTCAGCGAAGCGACCTGAACGCCTTGATCAAAATCAGGCCTTGGACCATCAAGGACAAAAAAAGCGGGCAAGGAAAACCTTGCCCGCTTTTCAGGGATGCGAATGCAGGCCTTACACAGGCTGGCCCACCAGGTCGTGACCCTGCGTGCCCACGATGCGCGCCTTCACGAAGTCGCCCACCTTGTAGGTCTTGCTGGCCTTCTCGGGCGGCAGCAGATGCACCAGGCCGTCGATCTCGGGGGCATCGGCATAGCTGCGGCCCACGCCACCCTTCTTGCCCAGGCCCACGGACTTGTCCACCAGCACCTGCATGGTCTGGCCCACGCGCTTTTGCAGGCGCGCAGTGGAAACCTCTTCGGCCACGGCCATGAAGCGCGCGCGGCGCTCCTCACGCACTTCCAGGGGCAGCATGCCGGGAATCTCGTTGGCGGCAGCGCCTTCGACCGGGCTGTAGGCAAAGCAGCCCGCGCGGTCGATCTGCGCCTCGCGCAGGAACTGCAGCAAGTGCTCGAACTCCTGCTCGGTCTCGCCGGGGAATCCCGCGATGAAGGTGGAACGGATCACCAGGTCCGGGCAGATTTCGCGCCAGCGCTGCAGGCGCTCCAGGTTCCTCTCGCCGTTGGCGGGGCGCTTCATGCGCTTCAAGACATCGGGATGGCTGTGCTGGAAAGGCACGTCCAGATAGGGCAGCACGCGGCCCGTGGCCATGAACGGAATGATCTCGTCCACGCTGGGGTACGGATAGACATAGTGCAGGCGCACCCAGGCGCCATAGGGCTCGGCGATCTCGGCCAGCGTCTGCACCAGTTCGAGCATGCGCGTCTTCACCGGCTTGCCGTCCCAGAAGCCCGTGCGGTACTTCACGTCCACGCCATAGGCCGAGGTGTCCTGGCTGATCACCAGCAGCTCCTTGACGCCGCCCTCGAACAGCGCACGCGCCTCCTTGAGCACATCGCCCACGGGACGCGAGACCAGGTCGCCGCGCATGGAGGGAATGATGCAGAAGGTGCAGCGGTGGTTGCAGCCCTCGGAAATCTTCAGGTAGGCGTAGTGCCTGGGCGTGAGCTTGATGCCCGCCTCGCCAAAGGCGCCCGGCACCAGGTCGATGAAGGGATCGTGCGGCTTGGGCAGATGGGTGTGGACGGCGTTCATCACCTCCTGCGTGGCGTGCGGCCCGGTCACGGCCAGCACGCTGGGGTGCACTTCCTGGATCAGGTTGCCGCCATCCTTGCCCGCCTTGGCACCCAGGCAGCCCGTGACGATGACCTTGCCGTTCTCGGCCAGCGCCTCGCCAATGGTGTCCAGGCTCTCGCGCACGGCGTCATCGATGAAGCCGCAGGTGTTGACGATCACCAGGTCAGCGCCCTCGAAGGTCTTGGAGGTCTGGTAGCCCTCGGCGCTGAGCTGGGTAAGGATGAGTTCGGAGTCCGTGAGTGCCTTTGGGCACCCGAGGGATACCATACCTATACGGGGCAGCCGATCCACTTTGACAGCAGTTTCATTCATGGGAAAAACTTCTAAAGGTCTTGTCTATAGCTACCTGCGGTTCTCGGACCCCAAGCAGTCAACGGGGAGCAGCACGGACAGGCAGCTGGCATACGCGGAAAAATGGGCCTCAGAGCACGGCCTGCAGCTCGACAGCAGCCTGACCCTCCGCGACGAGGGCCTGAGCGCTTACCACCAGCAGCACATTAAAAGTGGTGCGCTCGGGGTGTTCCTGCGGGCCGTGGAGGACGGGCGTGTACCGCATGGATCTGTGCTGATCGTGGAGGGGCTGGACCGCCTCTCTCGCGCAGAGCCCATCCAGGCTCAGGCGCAACTGGCCCAGATTGTAAATGCGGGCATCACTGTGGTCACAGCGAGCGACGGAAAGGCCTACAGCCGCACACGGCTCAAAGAAAACCCCATGGATCTGGTCTACAGCCTGCTGGTGATGATCCGCGCGCACGAAGAAAGCGACACGAAGAGCAAGCGGGTCAAGGCCAGCATCAGACGCCTGTGCGAAGGATGGCAGAACGGCACGTACCGGGGACGAGTGCGCCAGGGACATGACCCCGAATGGATCAAGGAGACAGAAACGGGGTGGGAAATCGACCCCGAGCGTGCAGCGGCTGTGCGCAGGGCCGTTGAGCTGTACACGCAAGGGCACGGGGGCAAAGGCATCGTGCAGCGGCTCGATGCCGAAGGGTTGCGGCTGTACTCGACAACGCCAGTCAACGTCACAACCCAGGTCTATCGCATCATCAAGATGCCCCAGCTCGCGGGCATCAAGCCAGTGAGTCTTGACGGCGAGGAATACCAGCTCAAGGGCTACTATCCCGCCGTCCTGAGTGCAGGTGAGTGGACTGAGCTGCAGCGGGTAGCCGCGCAAAGCGGCCGCCGGCGGGTCAAGGGCGATCTGCCCCACATCATCACCGGCCTCGGCATTACCGTGTGCGGCTACTGCGGCCGGCCCATGTCTGGCCAGCACCTGGCCACAAAGAAGCGCCTGCCCGATGGGCGAATACGGGACGGATACCGGCGGCTGCTCTGCGCCTCGGCTGCGGCCTATGGCGGTGGATGCGCAGTATTTGGGAGCACCAGCGTGGCGCCGGTAGAGCGTGCCATCATGTCCTATTGCAGCGACATAGTGAACCTGCAGGCGCTGTATGGGGCGGACCGCAGCCAGGTGCCGCGCGCCCAGGTGGCAGCAGCCCGCCGGGAAGTGGACCAGATCAGCGTCCAGCTTGACAAGCTCACCGACGCGATGCTGGCCAGCGCCGACGAGGGCACGCCGGCAGTTTTCGCTCGGCGCGCTCGCCAGTTGGAGGTTGATCTGGCCGGTGCTCAAGCTAGGCTGCAAGCCGCCGAACTGGACCTGGCAGGCGCGGCGCGCACAGAAGTCAGCAGCGCCGATGCCGCTTGGCGCGCTCTAGCTGTCGGCGTGGAGGCTCAAGAGATTGAGCCCAGACTGCAGGCCCGTCAGCTTATCGCAGACACCTTTGAGCGGATCGTAGTGTACGCGCGAGGCGTCAATCCAAACCCAGCCGCCTCTGAGAGGGAATACAAAATTGACCTTGTGCTAATAGCACGCGGCGGTATAGCAAGACTTATAACAGTCGATAGACAGGGGAATTGGATTGCGGGGGAGCAAAGCGCTAAAACAGACTAATTTCATAAATACCGCCCTACTCCAAACAAAAAATACCTCACAAAATTATTTTCACTTTAATTCTCAGAGCATCAATGAGGAATACGATCCAACCCACCAAGATCGGCATCTAGCGTCCATACTCTGACACGACTCATACTGTGTCTTTCGCAAAGAGTCTCCCATTCTTTCTTTATAGACAAATCCCCCACGCCCATTCCATGAGTAGCAGCCTCTGTAAAGCAATCCAACCATCCGAGCACTTCGTTATTTGTTGGGAAATTTATTGGCTTCCATGGTGCTTCGTCGTTTAATGCCTGGCGAACGTTATCAACAAATCGCTTAGCGACACTACGTCTTTGCGCCCCATTGGCTAATTGCGCTATATGATTTCCAGTTTCGACAATCGCCGCCATCGGTATGAAAAGATGATCTTCAGCTTCAATAAGCCGCTCCAACTCTTTATAAACATCTTCCCAGTCATTATTCATTCCCGGCACATTAAGAATATTTAAGAAGACCGAAGTATCAACAATCACAATAGCGCTCATCTTTCCTCTCCATCATTTTGCGCCTTTAAAGATTCAAGCCAAGCCTGTGCCTTCATTTTTCTAGAACGTGGTCCTTTGTGATTTTTAACAAACCTCTCTAGCGTCCCCGACGTCATTAGTTGACCCAGTGGTCCTTGTATTAGAAGATCTGGAACATCAGGAATATTGTGCATGCGGATCAGTTTACTATCTCCACCAGATGGATCACGATAGCAAAAAACCACGTCAGGAACAGCGACATCAGGCAGTGCATCCAGCATTGCTGGATTATGCGTAGACAATAAAACTCTCAGCTTTCTACGCTCAGCAATGGCTCGAATACTATCCAGCAAATGCCGCGCTCGACTTGGATGCACACCGTTGTCGATTTCTTCAATAACCACTAGGCTTCCTTCAGTAGCAGATAGCATAGCTGCAGCCACAGCCAGCACCCGCAAGGTTCCATCTGATAGAAGTGAAGCGTCGTAATCTCTCGGGTTTCCCCCAAATGTCTCCTGAACTTGCACCATGACTTCACTTCGCGGCCCCCTTAGAAAACTCAATCCAGATATATCTTGCTCTGGCAAGCTCTGAATAAAGTCCAATATGTCTCTGCGCTGCGTCGCATATGGCTCATCCTGAGAATCAGAATCCTCCCCCCAAAGTCTATGCAAAACACTGGAGAGATTTGTTCCATCTCCGAGAAGCCTTTTATCAGTCGTGAAACTATATTCACGCATCCTAGCTGGCACAGGATCTAAAAATAGAATATTTGACAAAATATTCTGATATCGCTTGGCTACTTTCGGAATGACTTCCTGTGCTTTTTTATGCCCCGCACCAAATCTAGCAGCGCTCTCAAATTGAACGAATACGGCCATTTGATCGCTAACTGTAACGTGCGGTTTATTTCCTCCTGTCGCGAAATTATTATATGCAACGCCCGCATCAGTACTTAAATTAATCGACGGGCGATCCATTGTATAGAGCGGAACACGCTGAAAGTAGTCGTCGACTTTTTCGCTAGTTATATGCAATTCCCCATCTCGGAGGGATAATTGCATCTCCAACAAATTCCATTCACTATCATCTGTTCTACAGCCAAGCGTGAATTTCGTTTCCCCTTTATGACAGAGATCAGAGACTCTACCACGGACAACACGATCAGCCTTATTTACCTCATACTGAATAGATGTGAGTTTTTGTCCTTGAGCAAGCCAAGAAAGCAAGCGAAGCGCCTCTATAGCATTACTTTTCCCGGCTGCATTTGCACCAATTAAAACGGTCAAAGGCCCCAGCGGCAACGTCGCCTCACGAAAACTCTTGAACTCTTTTAGACTGAACTCGATCAGCATCGCATTTATCCAAGGTTAGAAAATTAACGCCTATCATTATTTTTTTTGACAGAATCCTATGATCCGCAAAAAATTGATACAAGAGCATTACACTACAAATCACCAACAAAGGGAAACAGCAGAGTAGCTTGTCTTGACGGATAGCACACCTGATCACACGGTGCTCAGCAGTTCCTGAGAAGAATTTATCAACTAGTTTGCATGTGGGGGTGCAAGTTCATTGCTCACCGAGCATGACTTCGTTCATGGCCCGGCCTGCGATGTAAGCTCGCTCGCAAGCAAGCCCCCGCATCCGGGCGTCGTCAGCAATGCGCGCCAGTTCTCCCGCTCGCTCATCAGCGCGGCGCTGCAACTCGGCAAGCAGATCGAGGGCGCCGTTGTCTGGCGAGCACTGTCCGGCAGCGGCGCGAGCATTGGCGGCCGCACGGTGACGGGTGAGGTAGTCGGAGAGGTCGTCGCGCAGCCGGCCAGCAACAGCGCGGGCAGCAGCAGCGTCAGCTGCATCGCGCGCCTGCGCATGCTGCGCCTCACGGGTGATTGAGTCGAGATTTTCACGGTAGGTGCCTTCCAGTTTTCGATAGCGTTCGGAGGTATCGGCAGCCGCTGCAGCTGCGGCCGCGCGTTCGGTAGCCAGGTCGGCGCGGGCCTTGTCGGCGGCGCGCAAAGCGACCAGATGGCCTACGCTCTGCCACAGCAGCAGCGCGGCCAGCAACAGGGCGAGGAACTGCCAGGCGCGGGATTTGAGGAGTGCCAGCATCTAGACCTCCTGGATGCCCGCCAGTGTGTTTTTTCCGCTGACGGTGATCACGCGGTTCACGGGCTTGTCCGGCACGCGCGTGGACAGGTGCACCCAGTGCTTGCCGCCCACGCTCTCATAGATGATTTGCCCGATGCCGAGGGAGTTGACTTGAGGGGCCAGGGCCTTGGCCACGGCGTGCGGCGTGCCAAACTTCGGAGCGATGATGTCAGCTGCCGCTCCTATCGCGTGGTCGCTGCTTATGACGCCGCCAACGGCCGCATTGACAGCGCGCGAGCGGTAGCCGCTGGTCACGATGATTGGCACGCCCAGATGGGCGCGCACGCGCTCCAGCATCGCGGCCGTGAGCGCCAGGCGCTGCAGGGCCTCGGGCGTGGGCGTGTTGTCCAGGCCCTGGCGCTGCGCCGTGGCGCTGGCCGTGAGTTCAGCCAAGCTGAAATGGGGGGTCATACAGCACCCCCATCCTTTGGCGGCAGGCCCAGGCGCTTGCGCACCCACTCATTGAGCAACGGCCCGAGCGCGAACTGATCCCACGCCCGGAACACCCAGTCGGCCGCAGTCATCGAGAACATGCCGACAACGAAACCGGCCAGCCCCTCGGAAAGGCCTGTCGCCACCACGAAGTCAGGCGTACCGTAGTTGCTCGCCGCGATCCCGAGCACCAGCATTGCCCCCTTACGCGGCCATGTACCTTGCATCCACATAAGCGCTCCTGCACTGCCGAGAATCCCCGGCACTTTGGGTAGAAGTTGATCGAACCAGTTGTTGTCCATGTGCCCTCCTCCGGGCATGAAAAAACCCGCCGAGGCGGGTTGTGATGGGGTCGCGTTGTGTGCAGCTATTGCGTCGCCGCATAGTCGAACAGCTCTCCGAGCCGCTGCGTGATGTTGAGAGCCTGAGCAAGCAGCAGCACCGTGGGGCTGTCGTGCTCGATGTAGAGCGCGCCCTGCCAATCCACTTGCATCCTGTAGCGTGCGCCTGCATCCTCAACAGCGTCGATGACGGCCAGGATGTCCGACTCCTTGATCTCGCACAGATCCCAGAGAGCTAGCAACGCCTGGCGTTTTGTGACCCGGCGCGCCAGGCGCATGGCCTCAAGCTGAGCCTGCCTGCGTGCCTCTTCCTTTGCCTGCATTTCAGCCAACTCTTGGGCATCCAGCGGCACGGCTTCCCAGCCCCAGACATGCACGCCGTCGATCACGTCGAGCACAGATTTATGAGCCAGCTTTTGCGTGAGTCGGTCGTACTCAATGGTTGCTGCCGCCTCGGTGATCGGCGCGTAGCGAGGCAGCAGCCAGGGATTCGCCCAGTCGGGGTTTTCCTGCGCTATTGCATCCACACTCAACGGCCAATCATTCGTTTCCTTGTCTATGTAGTGCATCAGAATCTCTCCTCAAACCCGGGGGCCTGTGATCGTGCCCTCGGCAATCCATGTGATGAGAGCATTTCCCTCGACTGCATTGCCGGCCCGGCCGCCGCGATATCCAACCTCGTTGACCGCGCCGCTCGCAGTGCCGCCATATTTCCCCACGTCCCCCTCGCCCCCAGAGAACCCGGTCGCCCCGCCATCCCCACCTTGGCCACCCTGCACCCAAGGCGCGGAATGCCCACCCAGCAAGGCGCCCGTATAAATTTGATAGGTGCCCGGCGATCCAGCTGATGCAGCGATCATCACAACCGAGTTGCCTGATCCAATAAAGCCAGCGCCGCCGCCACCTGCTCCGCCCCATCCACTGAGGTATGTGCTGTTGTAAAAGCACGATGAGCCACCGCCATCGCCGCCATTTCCGCCGCCTCCGAAGATGCGACCACCCAGGTTGTCCACCCGGCACCGCGCATCCGTTTTCAGGCCCACGCCGCCCCCCGCTTCGCCACCTATGACACCCCGGTTCGTCAGCGTGACGCTGTCGTGAGGAAAGCCGGTGATCACGAAGTTGCAGACGTTGACGCCAGCAGCGACATTGACATTCAGAAGCATGCCCGGCCCCCAACCTGCAGCCTGGGCAAGAGCCAGCAGGTTCGGTTTCCAGATGGACGCATTGATGTTGAGCACGGCCGTTTTGGTTGCCGCCGCGAGCAAGTAGAACGGCGTCATGCGGGATGCACTCCGCAGTAGTAGAGGTCGTACTTAGCCGAGCCTGCACGATTGATAAACAGCATGGTCAATACCTCGTTCGTGGCATAGGTTGGTATTGGGTTTTTCGGGGGAATCACCGAAGCAGCGTCAAAACCGATGCTCTGAATGCCTCCGAGGAATTGCACCTTGAGCATCACTGTGTCTCCACCTCGGCGCGGACCTTTGAGCCAGAACTTTGTGGGGCCGGAGATGGAAACCTGCTGGATCATTCCTTGCCCCGGGTCCACCTCCCAGTCCGTGACACCAACGGCGATGGCCTCCGTCTTCAGGCCGGGGATACAGTCAATGTTGTCGAGCAAGCGCCGCCAGCCCGGCCATATCCAACTGCCATTGACCTGCCGACGAAAGAACAGCGGGGTGCCCGCTGTGAGTCCACCAGCAATCTGCAGCTTGTAGTTGGGTGACGAATGCGGTATCTGAAAGTAGTAGTGCCAGTTGTCGCCCGAAGGCGGCTGATTGGCCAGGCCCGCACCATCCGCAAACAACACCTCATGCGGCAGCGTGTTCAGATCGCCCGTGCCTGCGGCAAGGTTCACGACCTTGCGTGGCAGCACTTCCTGGGCCTGTGGAAACTGCTCACCCGTCGCCCCGGAAGGACCCGATGCATAGCCAGAGAATTTGCCCCCGGACTTGGGCATCAGTGTGCCGATGACCGGACCGATGCCGGGATTCCAGCCGTCTCCATCCCACCAGAGCCACACCCCTTTCAAAGCGGGGTCCGAGCCAACGTAGGTATACCAGGCACCGATCTGCAACGCATTGCCCTGGTTGTCCTTGGCAGGGTTCAAGGCCTTCGCACCCAGATAAAGGGCCTGCATCTGCGTGTAAGCACCCACGGCATTGCTCGCATGTGTGCTGGCCGTTGACGCGCTGCCAGCTGCCGCCGTCGCCGAGTTCGCAGCCTGGTTGCGGTAGCTCATGGCTTGGTCAGCCTGTTGCGCTGACAGCATGCGCGAGGACTCGGCAGACATCGCATCTTCGCGCGCAGCGAGCGCGCATTCGCGACAGGCGGCTGCAATCTCCCGCAGCTTGGCCGTTACGCCAGGCATGGCCGTGCCATAGGCATACGCCTCCTGGTTGAAATTCAGGCTCCCCAGGGCCGGATACAGCGGCACAAAGGGTGCCGCCGGGATTTCAGGGATCAGGCTCATACGTTGCCCTCTACTTTGATATTGACTCTTGCGAAAGTGGCGCGCTCGGCGCGCACCGTGCCGGTAACAAAACCCACCGTTGAGATATGGCCGTACTGCGGCAGATCGCTGGCCTCGACAGCCACGGGGATATCGATGATCTTTTCCAGCAGCCGCGAGACGCGCGGGGCGTCCTTGGCATTGATCAGCACCGATGCGGTGATGAGCTTGGCCACGCGGCCTTTCTGCCGCAGGTAGGTGCCGTCGCCGTTGGCTTTCCAGAGGCCATAGCGTTTGGGCGAAACCTCCGCGCCAAACTCCGTGCCGCCCTTGTCGGACAACGGTGCGAGCAGCTGCTGCCATTGGCCGATGCTGAGATAGCCCAGCTCGGCCATGGCCTGCGGATCGCTGCGGCTCAGCGTGATTTCCAACGAAGACACGGGCCGGATTGGATAACCCGAGCCCGTGTACTTGTTGGTTTTTTCGAGGTTGCCGAACAGGTATTCCCACTCGCCGAACGCCTGTTCCCACATGGTCTGCCCATGCGAGTGAATGGGCGGCGCACCAGGTGCAGCACCTGGCTCATAGACCTTGATATCGGTCTGGTCCGCTTCCACGCCGTACATCGCCACGCCATTGAAAAACGGGGGCGTCAAGACGTACTTGAGGCCCCCGCGCTGCTTGGCTGCAGTGAAGACATATTCGTCAAACGGCGCCATTCGATTCGTGGGAGAGGTCTCATCCTTTTCCCAGTGCTGCGATGCGCGCGGATCGTCGGGCGTGTAGGCATTGACGGGGGCACCGGCAATGGCTTTGGTGCACTGCCAGGTCCACCCTTTGTAGGTGAGCCGGGCGCCCAGCGCATAGTCGCCGGCCACCCATGCCACCTCCCCCATGCCCGCATCGACGGCCGGGATGGTGGTCCCGGCCGCAATCATGGCTTCCGTGATCGTGATGGGCAAAAGTATGTTCATGCCGTTCCTTTCTCCAATACCTTCGCCAGCTTTTCGGCCACCTCTTCCACATTGGCAATCACCACGTAGTCCGCATTTCCGCCGCCGCTCACGCGGTCGCGCTGGTCCGTGTAATCGGGCAGCACGCTCGTGTGTCCTGCGGTTGCTTCGGCCGCTTCGCGCAGGGCATCGATCCCTTCGCGCACCGCCTGCAGCACCTCCAGCACTGCCCCGCCTGCAGGGCCGCCAGCACCATCCAGCGCAGCCATCAGCCTGCGGTTGTCGGCCGCAGGCACGATGCGTTCGCCCGCATGCACGATGGCCGGCATGTCGAACGGGACGTAGTTGGTTCCGATATCGAAAGCGCGCAACTTGATGCCCGTGATCCGTTCGACCTCGGCCCAATCCCGGGCGTAGTACCCGCTGAGCGCCTCCAGATCCGAGAGCGTGGCCCCTGCATCGCGCATGCTTTGCATGAGGCCGTTGAGGTCGCCCGTGCCGTCATAGGCGTGGTACTTGTCATACAGCCCGTCGAGGCGGTTGATGGTTCCCGGATCAATCACCGGCTCGTACCAGGTGCCGCTGACACCATCGAAGCGCGGCCGCGAATACTTGGCGTCCACCGGCTCAGTGCTGACCTCGCCGCCCGGACCCAGCACCGCCCCGCCTCCATTGCTGCCGCCGGGCTTTTGGCCTGGCGTGGTGGTCTTGGGAGCGATGAGTGCCAGCAGCTTGTCGAAATAGCCCCGCACCGTGTCGCTGAGCGCAGCCGTGCCGTTGACGAGTTCGTCAGCGGTATTGGCCAGGGCATCCAGCTGCTCGATCTGGGTCTGCACCGCCTTCAGTTGCCGCTCTTCAAACGACAGCTGTATGCCGGCAATCTCGCCCATCTCGGCCAGTTGGCCCGCCAGCACCTTGGTGTCGCGCCGGCGTTCAAACTCGCTGGTGTACTCCCCGCTGGTGATGCCATTGCGCGCTGCACCGATGGCGTCCTGCAGGCCTGCATAGTCCGTGACCGAAGCCCCGGCACGCATGCCTGCCAGCGCGCGCTCGATGTAGACCATCCCCTGCGCTGCCAGCAGTTGCCGCGTGCTGTCCACGCTGCCCCACAAGTCATTGGCCGTGCTGTTGAGCATGCTCACGGCCGAGCTGATCGCACTGATGGTGCTTTGCAGCGTTGACGCCTGGCCCTGCAGCGCATCGCGGTCGCGTTGGTACGCGCGCCGGAACAGATCGTGAGCCGCTGTCACGGCCTCGCGCTCGTCCTCAATCGCCCATATCCGCTGCTGCAGCGCGCGGTTGCTCGGGTCCAGCGCGGCCAGCTCGCGCCGGCGCAGCTCGGCCGTGTCGCCGGAAAGCTCCAGCAACTGCCGCTCCAGATCCGTCTGCTTGTCGCGGGCCGCAATCTCGGCGCGCAGGGCCTCGTTGTAGTCCCAGGCTGCGCGCTCGGCCTCGCTCATGCCCTCGGTCGCCAGCTTGCGCAGGGCCTCGCGGTACTTGTCCGTCTGGCCCGTCGCGCGCAGGTACTCGGCTTCCAGCTTGGAGCGGTCCTCCTTCAAACCATCCAGCACGCGGCCAGCAGCATCGGCCACCTCGCCGAACATCTGTGCCATGGGCAGCAGCTTGGCGAGCAGCTCGACATCGCCGGCGGCCATCGCCGCTTCGATCAGCTTGCGGAACTGCTCTTTCGCGGCCTGGCCCTGACGCGGGTCAATCTCCAGCTTCAGATCCTTCAGCGACTTGTCCAGCACCTTCGCGGCGTTCTCGACCCGTTCGCTTTCCGTGTAGAAGCCGGCATAGAAGGCGTCGATGCCCGCTATCGCGTTCTCGATGCCCCCCATCTCCTTGATGAGCTTGGCAATTGCCTTGTCGCCCATCTCGCCGAAGTTGACGATGTTGTTTGTCCAGCCCTCCACCGCCGTGGCCGTGAGCTGGACCTTTTGCAGCATCGCGTTGAAGCTTTCCAGCGTGATGTCGTCGCCCAGCTCATCAAAGACATCGCGCATCCATGCCGGCAGGTCGGCTTTTTTCAGCTCACCCACCAGGGCGCCGCCCATGTCGGCGACGAACTGCGTGAAGGCCTTTTCCGGGTCGTTGCCCAAGTCGCGGTTTTTGTACGACTTGAGCACTTCTCCCGTCACCTTGTCGATGATCTGGAAATAGCCGTGGGCGTCCTCATCGCCATACTTCGGGTTGGTCGCAAAGCCTGCGGCAATGTCCACCTCTCGCACGTTGCCGCTCGCGTACTTGGACAGGGACTTGTAGACCTCGGCCAAGGCTTTCACCGTGGTGCCCAGTTGCTCGCCCAGTTCCTTGTTGCCGCGCTTGGTGAAGTCGCCCAGCGCATTGCCCCACGCATCCTTGCCCAGGGCCTGCTTTGTGGCGTCGTCCCAGTCGTCCGTCCTGGTCGAATAGACACCGCCCGAGTGGTTGGGGCCACGGGAACCAAACAAGCCGCTCTTGAGCAGCGAGAAAATCGCAATCGCAACGCCGATGTAGGGAATGGCAGCGCCCAATCCCATGCCGGCCGCAGTCGTGCCGCTGGCAGATCCCCATAGGGAAGCCACGCCACCGATTCCAAGCTGCCCGCCTGCAGCGATGCCAGCGCCCAGCTCACCCAGGAAGCTGCTGCCCATGAGCTTGCCCAGACCGATCACGCCCGATGCGACCACTCCCGAGCTGCCGCCCGAGAAAGAAGACCAGATATCCGTCACGCTTTTGACGCCAGCCAGGGCATTGCCCTGCGTACCACCGCCATCAGACAAGCCCAGCATGTTCGCCGCATAGGCGGCCACAGGCTGCACCATCGGCATGATGAGCGGCCGCAGGATCAACGTCCGCGCCAGGTTCTTGAGGTAGTCGCCGAACGACCGCCCTCCGGCCATCAGCTGGTCCGTGAGGCTTTGGCCGATCTGGTCAACGCCCTTTTGCCATTCGGTCACGCTGGCGGCCGAAGCCTTGGCAGCGGCCTCTTTCCCGTCCTTCTGGGAGGTCAGGGCCAGGCGCTCGCGCAGCAGGGCGATTTCCTGCTGCAGCAGCGCATGCTCGGCCGTCATGGTGCCGGTCAAGGCAGCAGCACGCTCCATCTCGGCCAGCTGCTGTTCCTTGGACAGGATCACAGCCATTTGCCGCAGTTCAAGGACCGCCCGCTGCTGGTCCGCACTCAGGCCGATCAGCTCAATCTCTTCGCGCAGGGACTTGTTGCCGGCCTCCAGCTCTTCGACCGTCTTGGCCTGTATGCCAAGCCATTCCTGGCGGTACTTGCGCTCTTCCTCAGTGGCCTTCTTTGCCTTCTTCGCGGCCTCGTTTTCCTTCTCCAGCGCCGCCAGCGTGTCGATCTTGGCCAGCACGTTGGCGCGCTGGGCGGCTGTCAGGCCCTTGAGGCTGTCTTTCAGATCCTCATTGAACTTGATGCGGATCTTGTCGGACTCGGTCAAGGCTTCGCCGCTGGACAATTCCTGTCGCTGCTCTGCCGTCTTCTCTGCGATGGACTGCAGCAGGTTGTCGTAGCTGGTTTGCAACTGCTTGGCCGACTGCGCGCTGGCCTTGGCCCCCGCATCCTGCTTGGCATAGGTCTCTTCGACCTGGCGCTGCATCTCGGGCGTGAATGCAGAGCCGAGCTTGCGTTTCCATTCCTCGACTTCCAGCGCGGCTTTCTGCGCCGCCGTGCCGTATTTCTTGATCCAGTCTTCGGACTGGCCCAGCGGGATCTGCGTGCTGTTGGCGGCCGCCGCCACACCGGCAACCTGAGTCGCCACCTCCTCAACGGCTGGCTTTGCCGCGCCGGCCGCGGTTCGCAGGACATCCAGATGACTCTTGATGCCGGCAATGCGCTCTTCAAGCTTGGCCGTCATCTGCCCTTTAGGGCCACCAGCGCGCGCAAGCAGGGCCTCGGCCTGTGCCAGGCGCTCGGTCTGGAATTCGATTTCCTTGCTGAGCCTGTCACCCACTGGGTCGCCCAGGTTCGATGCAATGGCCGCGCCCGTGGCCGCACCAATGCCCAGCAGCACCAGGGTGGCCGGGTTCGCCGCGAGGGCCAGGCTCAGCGCGATCACCGCGCCGCGCACCTTGGTCAATGCCCCCCACACCCCGCCAGCGGCGCCGATGGCATTGGCAACCTGCAGCGCCCCGGCCGCCGTGGCCGTGCCGGCGATCATGCCCAGCACCACGCCGATTTCGCCCTTGTGCTCGGCCACGGCCTGGCCCAGCTTGACGATGCCCGCCATGCTGCTGGCGGCAAAGCTGCCCACGTCGACCAGCCCGCTGATCAGGGTCTGGAAGCCGTTGCGCACGTCATCGCTGTTGAGCGTGCTGTTGAGCCCTTCGACGCTATCGCGCAGGCCTGGCAGGCTCGCGCTGTCCGCCGTCATGAGGCTGTTGATGGTGTTGCCAACAGCCGTCAGCGAACCGCCCAGCGTGTCCCGGGCGGCCTGGGCCGCGCCGCCATAGCTGGACTCCAGGGCCTGCAGGATGATGTCCTGCGCCTTGGCTGTCTGGCCCGTGCGCTCGAACTGCTTGACCAGCTCCTTTTGCGCATCAGTGAACCGAAAGCCCTGCTTTGACAGCGCCGTCAGCCCTTCGCTGGGCACGTCCAGCGCCTTGCCGATAGTCTCGGCCGAGGCCGTGACCTCGTAGCCCATGCGCTCGGACATGTCGATCACGGCCTGCATGGCACGCGGGAACTGATCGCCCACCACGCCCGCATAGCTGAGCATGCGCGTCTGCGCCTGGTTGATCTGACCCGCACTGAAAGTGCTGGTCTTTTCCATGCTGTCGGCCATGGCGTTGAGCCGTTCAACGCTCCAGCCAGCCGCGCCACCTGTGGACTTGATCGCGGCCGCGAGCTGGGTCTGCTCCTTTTCGGCGTCGATGGTCTCCTGCTTGATCTTGGCGATGGCCGAGGTGATTCCGACCACGCTGATCGCGCCGCCGATGGCGCCCAGCACAGCGCCCTTGAGGCTGTCCATGCGGGCCGACACGCCGGCGGCCATGTTGTCATAGGCATCCTGCACGCGCTTGGCGTGCTGCTTCACATCCTGCTCAGAGGACTGCAGCCCCTGGCTGAATTGCGCGTACTCCAGCGCGAGCTTGACGACCAGCGATCCCAATGCAGACATTGCTAGTCCTCCTTGCTTTGTTCTCGGATTTCATTCATGGCCGCGAGCGCGCCGCGCTCCATGACCATCAGGCCCACCATCACCTTGCGGCGCTGCCGCTGGGGCACGAACATGTCCAGCCAGGCGGAGGCGCAGCCGTAGTGCAGGCCCATGCGGGTGCCATCCATGCCCGCGAAATGCCATTGCGTTTCCAGCGCCCGCCAGGCCGTGACGACGGGCCAGTTATCCCGGTAGATCCCGAATTCCTCGGGGGGCTGCTCGACGGCCGCGCGCTGCTCGGCAATGGCCTGTGCCACGCGCTCGATGTCCCCGGCCGGCGCCCCCATCGCGCGCATTGCATCCAGCATGGATTCCTGCGGCGCGAAGGGATCGGCCGGCGAGGGGCGAATGCCCGCCCACCAGCGCGCGGCCTCGATCAGTTTTTTTCTTTGGCGCCCGCGTTGGTGCGCAGGTACGTAATGGCCGTTTCACGCACGGCGGCAGGCAGGCGCATGAACGCGGCCTTGTTGTCCGGGGTGAACTCGACGGGCATGCGCTGCAGATCCTTCATTTCCCAGCCCACCAGGAATTCGTCCACGACTTCCGCAAAGGGCTTGTTGTGCAGTTCCTGGCGGCGCTCTTCATCGGAGCGCTGGAAAATCGCCGTGAACGACTCTTCGCGCCAAGAGCCGCTTTCGGTCTTGACCTGAATCTTTACGGTTTCCTTGAAGGTTTCCGAGGGGGTGAGATTGAACATGGATGAACTCCAGAGTTGTTGAATAAGGGAAGCGGATGCGGTGGCGCACGGCGGCCCGTGCGAGCACCAAAAGCAAAAGGCCGCACAAGGCGGCCTCTGGCGGCAAGGGAAGGGAAATCACGTCAGCGCACGATCAGCACCAATTCGTCATCGCCGACGATGGGCACCAGGTCGAAGGGCAAGGCCATCATTGCCACGCCCTGGTCATCGCTGAGCGTGAACGGGCCGGGCTGGATGTTGGGCATCTGCAGCTCAACGATGTTGCCGGGGTCCACACCGTGGACGATCACGGCCGCGCCGCGCTCGCTGTTGCGCACGATCTCGGTCCAGTCCTTTGTCGTGACCTTTGGAAACTCCATGGTGATGGAGCCCGTGGGCTGGCGGTCGGGACTGGCCGCGCCTGCGCAGTTGATCAGCTCGCGCCAGTTCAACTGATTGGCCAGGTTGACCGAAAACGCGCTGGTGCAGGCGCTGTGCCCGAAGATGGTGAGCGTGGGCGTGTTGGTCTTGCCGACGACCTTGGGCTGCATGAACTTCGAGTAATCCACGCCCGTGGGCATGGCGCCCTCTTCCGGCTTGGAGTAAGCGCCCAGGAACTCGAATTTCATGACGGGGATGCCCTTGGGGTTCAGCTCGAAGCTGACCGTACCCTTGGCATCCACGATCTTGAACAGCGTGCCATCCAGATAGCCATACAGCGTCAGCAGCGGCTCACCGCCGCTCACCAGCGTGTACTGCACATCGGTGCCGGCCGTGACGGTCTCCGCAAAGCCACAGGCCTGCAGAAGATCGCCGTAGGCAGGCGCCACGCCTGGCGTGCCGCTCCCGGCGATTTCCACTTCGCACGACAGCTTGCGATGCTCGCCGGCCGTGAGCTTGCCGCTGTTGCCCTTGTAGGGGCGGATCAGATCGCGCGCCACCTGGTCGGCCGTGATGGGCTCGGGCATCAGCGCCCGGCACAGGATGGCATTGGCCGCCGCCGTAGGCGTGGCCGCAGTGCCCGCCGCCGTCTGGACCATGGCCAGCAGCAGCATCTGTTTCATGGACTTTGCCATGGGGATTCCTTTCAGAGGTTGAGGGATAGGGCCTGCGATCAGTCCTGCGGCACGCGCAGGCCGGTAGCGGGATCGCGCACGTAGCGGCCCGCCTTGCCGTGGAACGCATCCCGGGGCGGCAGCGTGGTGGCCTGGTGGTGCGCGGGCTTCGCCGGCTTGGTACTCTGCGGGGCCGGTGCAGACGTGTGCACTGTCTCGTCCTTGTCTTTCTTTGCCGTCATGGCGTGTCCTTTGCTGTGGTGAATCGGGGCGTGCGCAAGCGCACGATCAGGGCGCGGGCGTAGACCTGCGGATCGTCTTCATAGTCCGCGTCCTCGCAGCCCACTTCCCATTGGTAGTGCTCCATGGCCTCGACAGCCGCGCGCACGCTGCCGCCGCCGCTGGTCGGCAGCAGGGTGTCCAGCTCGACCGCGCTGCGGCTGAGCACGATCACCGTGGCGTCGTGTGCGTCGTAGCCGCCGCCGGCGCACCATCCGGGCTCCGGTGCCGTCTCGACGCTGAAAACAGCCGCTGGCCAAGTCGGGCGGGCCGGCAGCTCAAGCCACCAGGTATTGGCCAGCACCGCTTTGAGAGCAGGCAGCAGACGCTGATGGATGCTCGGGCCTGCAGTCATGCGCCTCCCTTCTTTCTTTCGCTGGCCAGGTAGCGCTGCAGCGCCTGGTCCATGGCCGTGATGGCGTTGTCACGCTCCTGCTGCAGTGCGGGCTCAATGAACGGCTTGCGGCCGACCACGCCCTGCGAGGCCGCCCGCCGGCGCGCTCGCAGGCTTGTGGCCTCGTACTTGCGCGTGCGAACTACCACGCGGCCATTGCGAAGCCGCTGCGTGTATGTCGTGACGCCAGACTTGACCGATGCAGGCACCACACGGCGGCCGGTCTCGACCCAGCGCCAATAGAACGGGTCGTTGTCGCGCCGCACCTTGATGCGACCCCGGCTCACGACCAGGCGCTTTTGCCCCTTGGCCTGTACGCGCTTGGTCTGGTCGCGGCCGTGGCGCACACCGATGTGATACTGCGCGGTCCCGTCCGGGGCGTTGGGCTCACGCTTGATAGCGATGTTCTCGACCATGGCGCCGGTGATCACCGATCCGTTTGCCTTGGCAATCGCTTTGGCACGGTTGGTAATCACCTTGCCGCCAGCGACCACCATGCGGCGCGAGACTTTTTGCGCCATGTCCTCGCGGACTTCGCGGAAGGCTGCAGTCAGGTCGGGCACGCCTGTGAACTCGGGTTTGTCAGCCATCGTTGACTCCCGTTTCACAGGTCAGGATCAGCGATTCGCGCCGGCCTGCGAAGTTGTTGACGTGCTGGATGTTGTGACACTCGCCCTCATGCAGCACCCGCATGGTGGTGTCGATACCGGGCATCCAGCGAATCGTGAACTCGGTACGGGCCACTGCCACGATGCCGCCAGCGGCGCCGGTGGCGGGGCGCTCCGAGCCCGAGAAGTCGCGCCGGCTGGCGGGCAGATCCTTTGCCAGATCCACCCACTGCCGCACCATGCCGCCGCTGCTGTCCTGGCCCATGGCCAGGCGCTGCAGAGTGATCCGCTCATTGAGCTTGCCGGCCTGCATGTCAGCACCCCATGCGCCGCAACGGCCGCAAACATGCGCGGGCGCCTGTGGGCAACCGTGTTGCGATGGTCCCCGTGACCACCTCCTCACGGTTGGTGTACAGGTCGCCCAGGATCAGCAGAATGCCCGCGCGAACCATGTCCGTGCACACCATTGGCAGCGGGCCGGCTGTGTCAGCGGCCAAGGCCTCATCAAGATCCGCCTGGTCTGCGAAAACCCCTCGGTCCAGGTAGCTGACAGCCATTCCCGTTGCCGCCGACAGCTTGAGCTGAATGTCAGCGTCTTCCAGGCTGGACACCACCCTGAGATGGTCCTTTGCCTGCTCCAGGCTTACCAGGGGCTTGGGCATGCTCACTCCTTGGCGGGCTCTTGAGCTGCCGGCCCATCCACTGGTGTTGCCCCGCCCTCTTGCATGCCCGCCGCCTCGCCAGTCGCCACGCCAGTCGCCACGCCGTCGCCAGCGGCGGCCGGCTGATCTGCCGGCGGCGTGGGATCAGTGGGAGGAAGCGGCGCTGGCGGCGCGGTTTCTGTTGCAGCCCCCTGCCCTGCCGCTTGCAGGCCTGCCGTATTCGCCGGCTTGGGCGAGCTGTTGCGGCGAGGGGTGGGTGTCTGGGGCGGGCTGGCAGGGCCAGCGGGCTTTTTCTCGGCTGGGCCTGGCGTCTTGGCGCGAGGTTCGCGGACCATGCCGTGTCGCTTGTAGTGCGCGAGGGTCACGGCGTCCAGGCCCTCGGGCAACGGGTCGCCCGGGCGGTAGCGCTTGCCGTCGCGCTCGAATGTCTTTGCTACTTCCATGTTTTCTCTCCAAAAATGCCAAACGCCAGCGCAAAGGCTGGCGTTTGCCCGAGGGTTGAGGGAACGTTTACGGCGCGGGGAACTGGCCCGCCACGATGGCAGAGGGGCGCTCCACCGTGAAGCCGAGGCGCTCTTCCACGATCAGGGCCACCATGCCCTTGATCGCAAAGTCCGCATGCTGCTCGGCCACGCGTACGCTGACCTCCTCACGGTCATAGATCGTTGCCGCGAAGCCGCTGCCGGCCAGGAAGTCATCGGCCGCCATGGCATGGCTCTCCACCACGGTCTTGCCCCACACGCGCGGCGCGGCGCCATCCGTGGGCGTGCCGAAGATGTAGGCGCCGTCGTTGGTCTTCATCATCTGGATCAGTGCCCAGTCTTCGAGGCTCAGCACCGCGAAGGTGGCCGGATACTGCGCCTTGGCAACCTGCAGGAAGGCCCAGCGCAGATAGTCCAGCTTGGTATGGGCCGGACCACCCGAGGGCACGGCAGGCATGCCGGTAGCGCTGAATGCCACGGCCTGCGGCGTCAGGCCCAGCAGGTTGCCATTGGTGCCGTCACCAAACAGCAGTTGCGCGTCTTCCTTGATCTTCAGGCCCTGGCGCATGCGGCCATCGACCAGGCCCTGCAGCTGCGGCGCGTCGGCCAGCACCTGGCGGCTGGCGGGAATCCAGTGGCCGATGTTTTCGACGGGCGAGCTTTTCTTCTCAAACGTCAGGCCGGATTCGGGTAGCGCGTTGCCTTCACCATTGCGAGAGCCGGCATTGTTCGTAAAGAGCTTTTCCTGCACCCACTCGACGGAGTTTGTAGCGATGCTCACGGCCATGAACAGATCGCGCACCGTCAGCGCCATATCAGGCCCCATGACGATTCCAGCCTGGTGCGGCAGGATCAGCGCACCGGCGCTTGCCGGGCCGCTGGTGATCGCGGCCTTGCCGAACAGGGGCGCATTCATCGTTGCCAGCTCGGCCACGCCACCGCGATAGCTCTTGCAAACTTCGGACTCGCCCACGATCTGGCCCAGGCTCTTTTTCTGGTCGCCGCCACCGCCCAGCAGGTTGGCGGCCTTCTTGGCGATCTCGGCCACTTCGTCGTTGACCTTTTCCAAAGCCTTCTCGACCTTGTCCACCTTCTGGACAGCATCCTGAAATGCGGCCTTGGTGGTGGCATCGACCATGCCTGACTTCATCTCGTCATGCAGTTTGGACACCTTGCCGTCCAGCTCGGTATGGGCCTTGCGGACTTGCTCAACGGTTTCCTTGGCCGCCTTCGCAGTGTCGGTCAGTTGGTCGATGGCCTTGCGGATATCGCCGCCCACCTCACCCGTCAGGGCCACAGGCAGGGAGCCAGCGGCAGCGAGACCGGCCCAGGCATCGGGCGCAACGATGGGAACGCCCAGGGCGCTGGCAACGGCCAGGATCGCCAGGACAGCGAGGAATGCGTAAGTGACGCGCTTTCGGGTAATGCAGTGCATGTTTCAGTTCCAGGTAAATGCGTGCGTGAGTTGCTTGAGGTTGTCTGCCAGCGTCTCGCTGTCCGGGTCGCCGTCCCGGCGGCCCAGCGACTGAAAGCCGCCAGCAGCCAAGGCCTTGGCCTCGCGCTGGCTGTATCCGAGGCCACGCAGCTGCGCCTCGAAATCTCGAATCGTGGTGGCGGCCTTGACGGTCTCCACCAGCGCTTCAGGGTTCATGCCGAACGGCACCAGGGAGAATTCCCAAAGCACCGCGTCTTTGATGATTCGCACATAGTCACCATCGCGCTCTTCCCAGGTGGCGCCTCCTGGCACGATGTCGAAGCCCACGGACAGGCCATCGAGCACGCCGGCTTTCATCAGCTCATAGGCGTCCTGCACATAGCTCACACCCAGGGTGAGCTGGCCATCGACCCTCAGGCCGTGTTCGTCCTGCGTGCACTTGGCCTTGCCGGCCAGGCGCTTGAGGTCGTGGTTCATGGCAATGCGCACCTTGCCGTCGCGCGTTTCCTTCATCGCGCGGAATGCGCCGGGCATGATCACGTCCCGGCCCAGATCCACGTTGTTGAACACGGCGGCATAGCCGGTGAACGTGCCGTCTGCCTTGGCTTCCTTGATTTCAATCGGTGCGGTCAGGCGGTCCATCAGGCGCCTCCTTTGTTTCGGGTCAGGATCTCCCCCAGCAGGTCCGAGGGGGCCATGTTGAGCGGCACATGCAAGTCGTCTGCGCCGTCGATGAGCGGCATGTCCTCCAGCTCGCGGATCTCGTTTTGCGTGATGGCACCGGCCGTGCGCAGCTTCACGTAGTACTCGCCGCGCTGCGTGCTGTCGCCGCGCAGCAGGCCCCGTACATCGAACTGGAAATACATGCCGGCGCGACGCTCGGCGGGCGTCAGCAGGCTGCTGTTGAGCCCGGCCTCGATCCGCACCAGGTACGCCATCAGCGTGTAATCCAGGAAATGCTTGTTGGCCTGCTCGGTGTTGGCGTAGCTGGCCTTATCCATCTCCATCAGCATGTGCAGGGGCACGCGGTAGATGCGCGCCGCCTCGGCAATCTGCAGCTTGCGCGACTCGATGAACTGAGCATCGTTGTTCGGGGTGCTGATGGCCAGATAGTCGGTCTCACCGTCCAGCACCGGCAGCTCGCCCTTGTCCCGCGACTCCTTGAGGTACTGCGCGAAGCCCGCGCGGATCTGATCGCGCTGCTGTTCGCCAAAGTCCGCCGTGGTCTTCAAGATGCCTTGGGGCCGGCCACCGCTGCCGAAGAACTCGGCCGCATACTTTTCCAGCGCCACGGCCAGGGCCAGGCTGTTGCTGTGCAGTTGGTGCGGGGCATAGCCCTCCAGATCGCCCACACCGCCGAAGCCCCGGATGGGCATCACGTCCTCGCGCCGGCGCTTGATGCGCCGGCCCTGGCGGTCGGTGAGCCAGTAGACGATTGACCCGTCCTGCTGCACCTCGGGCTGTACTCGGGACTTGTGCACCGGCTGGATCTGCAGGATGCGCCCCGTGGACTCCATGCGGTCCACCGGGTTGTAGGACTGGCCCATGGTGGCAAGGCTCACCACCATGGCTTCCTTCCACTCGGGGGCCGTCATGTAGTCACAGGGCTGGTCGTGCACCAGCGTGTAGCGCGCGTCATCCTTGGCCCGCTCCCGCCCCTTCTGTGTAGTGCGGTAAAGGTGCAGCGGGATGGTGCCCACGGTCTCGGCAATCAGCCGGATCGCAGACCATGACGCAGTGATCTTCAACTGCGTCAACTCGCCCACGGGCACCTTTGCCCAGGTCGGACCTACGCCCAGGACATTCCAGCCCTGCGGGTTGGTCAGGGTCAGGTCGGTGCCCTTGAGCGCCCAGGCCATCGCCCCGAGCACCGCTTTTCGGATTGGGCTCATGTGCTGTTCGCTTCTGCAAATGACGCCCAGAAAGCCTTGGCTTTCTGGCGCTTATCGGTTTGAGGTTCCGCAAGAGCCAAGGCACGGCCGAACGCCATCAGCATGGCAATGGCGCCGTCGATCTTGTCTTCCTTGCGGTTCTTGGTCGGGCTTTTCAGCTCGTTGTATTTGCTGGTCAGCACCACCAGGTTGCTGACCATCCAGCTCATGCAGGGATTGCCGTCATGGCGCACCTTGCCGGCCAGGACCAGGGCTTCCAGCTCCTGCAGGGGCTGCGTGAAAAACAGGCTGCGCTGCGTGATCTCGACCATGGGCAGGCCCTCATCGATCAGCTTTCGCGCCCAGTAGCTGGACAGCGCCGGGTCGTATGCGGCTTCCTTCAAGTCATGCATGTCGCGGTCGGCCTTGAGGTCGTCCGCGATCATGTCGAAATCGGTCAGGTTGCCAGGGCTGACCTTGATCCATCCTTCTTCCACCCAGCCCGACAGCTGCGCCGTCTTGCTCTCCTGCACCGCAACTTGGTTGTAGTACAGACGTGTGCACACGAACCACATTTCGCCGCGCCGGAAAATCTTGACCTTGGCCGCGAAGTCGTTTTTCTCTGCCAGGTCGGAAGCCGCATAGCACTCCTCATCGGTGAACTGCTCTTCCCGCAAGGAGGTATCTGCACAGGCATTCCACGCCTCCATGTCCATCCAGTTGGTGCCGGCATTTGTCCACACGTTCAGGTGCTTGGTCAGGAAATTGCCCCGGCTGCTGGGTGTCGCCAGCGCCTTGGTTTTCGTGGCCTCCAGCTTGTCCACCTTGGCGCTGATGCCCAGGTTCGGATTCGCCTTGCGCCAGACCTTCGGATCTTTCCAATCGTCGCCCTCGTCGATGGTGTAGATCACCCCGAACCACGTCTCATCGACGTGCGTTCCCTCCAGCACCTTGATGGTGTAGCTGCGAAGCTCGAAGCAGATGCCGCCCGTGTCCTTGCCGGCCGTGGTGATGGCCGAGATGAGCGGCTGACTGCGGGCACCGTCCGCCGACTCGATCACATCCCACAGGTCGCGCTTCTTGTGCGCGTGCACCTCATCCACGGCCGCGCCGTGCACGTTCAGGCCGTCCTGCGTGCTGGCCTCGGCATTCAGAATCTTGAAGCTGCTGGCCGTACTCGGGCAGCTGATGTCGTGGCGGCCCACCGTGACGCCGAAGCGCTCGCGGAACTCGCTGTCACGCAGCACCATTTCGCGCGCCGTATCGAACACTTCGCGGGCCTGCTCGCCAGTCGTCGCCGCGCTGTAGACCTGTGCGCCGGGCTCATCGTCCGCAAAGGCGAGGTACAGGCAACGGCCGGCAGCGCGCGTGCTCTTCGCATTCTTGCGCGCCACCTCTTCATAGCTTCGGCGAAACCGGCGCTTGCCCACTTTCCCGCGCTCGACCTGCATGCGCATTTCGACCTGCTCAGCGTCGAGACCTTCGCTCACAGCAGCAACGCGGTGCGCCTGCATCTCAGCCTCAGTCCACGGCCGATGAATCCAACAAAACAGGTTGAACTCGCAGAAGATCTGCCAGTCCTCCAGGCGGATCTTTGCGTAGCGCACCATGCCGTCTTCATAGACTGGCTTGGCCCACTCGCCTTTGATATGGCAAAGCAGTTCCTGAAACTGGCACGCGCGGCCACCCAGGCGCACATTCACGACATAAGGAAAGCCAGCCGCGCCCTGTCGTTCCAGATCGCGCAGAAACCGCTTGCAAGCCAGCCGCTCATACTTCCCCGCGACCTCTCGCCCTTCGGTCACGCGCTTGGCGTAGGCCTTGGCGCGCTCGAAATACTCGGCGTGAGGTCGGGTCATGGCAGCTAGTCGAAGTCGGTGAACCCTCTCGGAGAGGCCGGGGCGGCAGCGGGCGCAGCCGGGGATTGCTCATCCTTCGGTGCATCGCCCTCGAAGAGCTGCAGCTGCGCGCGGATGGCGGTTGTCACATTGGCCTGCTCGGCCGGGCTCAGGCCGAACTTGGCCAGCAGCGACAGCATCATTTGCCGTTCGCTTTTGAGGATCTGATAACGGGGGTGCTGCATGGGCATCCCGTTCGGGCTGGTCACCTCGAAGGCACCCATCGGGTCTTTGCCTTCGGCCCGCAGCAGGTTCTGGCGGGCGCGCAGCGAATGGCGCAGTTCCTTCACATCGGAAACGGTTTCGCACAGCTCCTCAAAGATGTCCGAATACACAACCGATATCAGGTTGTAGCGGAGCAGCTCTGCGCCCAGGCGCTTCCACACCTTGCGCGCGCCAGGGCTCAGGCCCTTCGGCACTGGCGGCATTCCCGCCTCTGGCCGGAAAGTGCTGTCCAGGTTCACCGACATCGGGCGCTTGCCCCGGTTGCCTTCCAGCACTTTCAGCTCCACCGGCTTCGCGGCCGGGCCTCGTCGTCCCATGGTCTACCTCCTACCCCCCACCCCCCGAAACCTGCGCGTGCAAAAATTCCACGGAGCGGTCGGTTTCCACACAAA
>NZ_JFYT01000059.1:0-53065 GCF_000632165.1 Delftia sp. RIT313
CCCCTCTTTTCATCTTCCTCGCCCTTGCCCCCGCCCATTTCCGACGAGCAGTTGCACGCCCTGGTCGATGGCCGCCTGCCCGCGCAGCAGGCGCAGGCGCTGCGCGACCAGCTGGACGAAGACAGTGCCGCGCGCGTGGAGCAATGGCAACGCCAGCGCCAGTTGCTGCGCGCCCTGCATGCCGCCCGGGATGAACCCGGCATGCCCGACGAAATGCGCGCCGCCGCCGAACAGTTGCAGGGCCTGCACCAACGCCAGCAGCAGTGGTGGCGCTGGGGTGGCATGGCCGCAGGCTGGATGCTGGCCTTCGGCCTGGGCTGGCTGGTGCATGGGCAGCAGGCGGTGCCCGCTGCCGCGCCATCAACGGCGGCCACGCTGGCTGCCGCCACCCCGGCCCGCTTCGCCCACCAGGCGGCCGTTGCCCATGCGGTCTACCAGCCCGAGCAACGCCACCCGGTCGAGGTGGAGGCAGCGCAGCAGGCCCATCTGCTGCAGTGGCTGTCCAAGCGCCTGGGCCGGCCGCTGAAGCTGCCGGCACTCACGGACCTGGGCTATGAGCTGGTGGGCGGCCGATTGCTGCCCGGCGACAGCGGCGCACGCGCCCAGTTCATGTACCAGGACGCGGCCGGCGAGCGCATCACCCTGTACCTGGGCGCGCTGCAGGACCCGGCCACGCACAGCGAGACCGCCTTTCACTTCAGCAGCGACGGCCCCGTGCCCAGCTTCTACTGGGTGGACCAGGGCTTTGGCTATGCGCTCAGCGGCGCCCTGCCGCGCAACCGGCTGCTGCAGCTGGCCACGGCCGTGCACCAGCAGCTTTGAAGCCTGGGGCCACGGCTACCAGGGCAGCGGCGCCGCCTCGCCGTTGCCATGCTCGCCGTAGTACAGCGAGGGCAGGAAGCGCGACAGGTAGGTGAACTCCGTGTAGCAGTGGCGCAGCAGGCCCAGGCCCAGCGCGTCAGGCAGCTCGGCCGCCGGGTCGGCGCAGGACTGGCCCAGCAAAAAGCGGCTGCGCAGCACGCAGCCAAAAGGCGTGTCACGCGCCAGGTGCACCATCTGCCCGTCCATCGGGTCCCCGCTGGCGTCCAGCTGCACATGCTCGCCGAAGCCGATGCGCGCATACACGGCGGCCGAGGCGCGTTTTTCGGCAAAGGCCAGCTCCAGCTGCGCAGGGTCGAACAGCTCGCGCGGATCATGGAACTTGAGCCTGGCCGCCACGGGCGGAATATCGGCCAGGGACTCCACGGCCTCGATGGACGCGCCGATGTAGCTCTCGCCCTTCTTCCATTGCGCATCCCAGCCACGATGCGCGATGTGGTCATGCGGATGCCACCACTTGATGTGCTGCGTGGTCTCGAAGAACTTGAACCACCAGTCCAGCATGCGGCCGCTGCAGCCATGCAGGTCGGTGCGGCAGGCCACCACCAGGCAGCCGCTGGGCAGCCGCTGGATTCCCGTCTCCAGCCGCAGCGGCGTGATGTGCAGCAGCTCGTCGATGCGGGAAATGTCGGGCTCGAAGGCATGGGAGTTCATGGGTGTTTTCCGTTCCTGGATTGATGAGGAAAAGCCATCTTATATTAAAGAAACGAACATCGTTTCCAAACAATCGGATAATCCCTGCCGGGTAACAAAATGCTGCACAACCAGGCACGACCCTGCACAACACCGAACGGAACGACAAGAAATCCAATGGAATCCGAAATCACTCCTGCGGCCCCCAGGCCGCGCGGGCGGCCGGCCCGGCCCGAGCACGAGGCCAACGATGCCGCCCTGGCCGCCGCCACCTGGCTCTTGCTCAACGAAGGCTATGCCGCCACCACCATGGAAGCCGTGGCCAGGCGCGCGGGGCTGGCCAAGAAGACGCTCTACCGCTTTGCCGCCAACCGCGAGGACCTGGTAGCCCTGGTGGTGCGCGGCTGGACCGACGGTTTCCGCCCCGCCCTGTCGGCCGATGCGCAATCGGCCGCAGAGGTCGCGCCAGCGCTGGCCGAGATCCTGCGCGTGATTGCCGCGCGCGTGCTGTCGGCCGAGGCGGTGGGCATGTTCCGCCTGCTCACCACCGATTTCCCCGCCAAGCCCGAGCTGCTGGAGGTCTACCAGCGCAACGGCATAGAGCGCGGCCGCGGCATGCTGGTGGACTGGCTGCGGCGCCAGTGCAGCAAGGGGTTGCTGCGGGCCGAACAGCCCGAAGTCGTCTGCGACCTGCTGCTGTCCATGGTCATTGCCGAGCCCCTGCGGCAGATGGCCCTGGGCCTGACCCCGCCCGTGCCCGAATGGGACCCGGGGCCGCGCATAGAGCATGCGGTCCGGCTGCTTGCCGGCCAGGCCTGCAGCATGGAGCCGGCGGATCGTTGAATGAAAAAAGGCCACCCGGCATGGCGCCGGATGGCCTTTTGAACCCTTGGAGGTTTGAGCAACCGCCGCGCGATCAGTCCAGCGCTGCCAGCGGATGCGAATGCGCAGGCCAGGGGCTGTCGAAGAAGGCGCGCCATTGCGCTTCCTGTACCTCCTCGATGCTCGCAGGGTTCCAGCGCGGGTGGTGGTCCTTGTCCACGGCCAGTGCGCGTATGCCTTCGATGGTCTCGCTCTGGCCCGGGCGCAGGTAGAAGCAGTGGCGCACCATGTCGCGCTCCATGCGCAGGTCCTGGGCCAGCGTCATGCCGCGCGCGCGGCGGATCTGTTCCAGCACCACGTGCAGCATCAGGGGCGAGCGCTTGCGCAGCGTGGCGGCCGTGTGCCGGGCCCACTCGCCATCGGTGGCTTCAAGCGCCTCGACCATGGCAGCCACCGTAGGCAGGGCGAACACGCGGTCGATCTCGGCGCGAGGCTGGGCCGCAGGCTTGGCCGGGACCGTGAACTTCGACTTCACCAGGGCCTCGACGGCCGCTGCATCGGCAAAGCTGCCGGCGGCCAGCGCGTCCCACAGCGCAGGCTGCTGGTCCGAGGGCAGGTAGCCATCGGCCAGGCCGAAGTCCAGCGCATCGGCCGCGCCGATCACATCGCCCGTCAGCGCCAGCCACTCACCCGCGTGACCCGGGCAGCGCGAGAGGAAGTAGCCGCCACCCACATCGGGGAACAGGCCGATGGCCGTCTCGGGCATGGCCATCTTGGTGCGTTCGGTGACGATGCGCAGCGTGCCGCCCTGGCTGATGCCCATGCCGCCGCCCATGACGATGCCGTCCATGAAGGCGATGTAGGGCTTGCCAAAGGTGTGGATCAGGTGGTTGAGCGCGTACTCCTCGGTGAAGAAGTCCTCCAGCTGCGGATTGCCCGTGCTGCCCGCGCCATGCAGGAAGCGGATGTCCCCGCCCGCGCAGAAGGCGCCGAAGACCCCCTCCTTGCCCATGCCTCGGATGGCCACGGCCAGCACCTGCTCATCCTTTTGCCAGGCCAGCAGGGTGGCCAGCAGATCGCGCACCATGCCCAGCGACAGCGCATTCAGCGCCTTGGCCCGGTTCAAGGTGATCATGCCCATGCGGCCCCGCACTTCGCTGAGGACTTCGCCGGCAGCTCCCGTCATATCTTGCTCCTTGTTGCTATGCATGCCCTGCCCCGGCAGCCCGGGGCAATGAGCCGCAACCATAGCTGAAAAACCGCGCCCACCCCTGACAAACAGGTGCCAATATGCGCAACTGCGCGACTGCGCGACAGGCGCCGCAACGCCCCGCTCTCAGTCCAGAGAGACACCCGTGCTCTTGACCACGCCGGCCCAGCGCTTGATCTCGCTGCGGATGTAGGCGCCGTATTCCTCCGGCGTGGAGCCCAGGCCTTCGGCGCCCTGCAGCTGCAGCTTCTCGACAACGCCCGGGTCCTTGAGCGCGCGCATCAGCTCCTGGTTGAGCCGCTGGATGATGGCGGCCGGCGTTTTGGCCGGCACCATCACGCCCTGCCAGGCCCCGGCTTCGAAGCCGGACATGCCGCTTTCGGCCAGCGTGGGTGCATCGGGGAAGTTGGGCAGGCGCTTGGAGGAACTCACGGCCAGCAGCTTGAGCCGCCCCTCCTTGATGAAGGGCGCGACGGAGTTGATGGTGTCGGTCATGAAGTCGATCTGCCCGGCCACCAGATCCACGTCGGCCGGCGCGCTGCCCTTGTAGGGCACGTGGCTGGCCTCGATCTGGTAGTGCTGCACGACCTGGAAGGCCGCCAGGTGGGTGACATTGCCGTTGCCGGCCGAGCCATAGGACAGCTGGCCGGTCTTGTCCCTGGCATGGCGCACGAACTCCTGCACGTTCTTCACCGGCAGCTTGGGATTGACCACCAGGCCCAGCGGCACCACGGCCGTCAGCGCCACGGGCATCAGGTCCTTGCCCACGTCGTAGCTCATCTTCTTGTAGAGCGACGGGCTCAGCGCAATGGACGAGGTGTTGTAGAGCAAGGTATAGCCATCGGGCGCGGCCTTGGCCACCAGGGCATTGCCGATGTTGCCGTTGGCACCGGGCCGGTTGTCCACGATCACGGTCTGGCCCAGTTGCTGGCCGACCTGCTGGGCCAGCACGCGCGCCACCAGGTCGGTGGGGCCGCCCGGCGGGAAGGGCACGACCATCGTGATGGGCTTGCTGGGCCAGGGCTGCTGCGCCAGCGCGGCGCCGGGCAGTGCCGCACCCACTGCCACCGCCGCAGCCGCCGCAATGGGGGCCGCCAGGGTGACCAGCGCAATGCGGCGTCCTCTTTTGCGGGCCGCCTTGTCGATCTGCTTGTCCATGCTTTTGTCTCCTGATGTCGTTATGGGAATGCTTGTGGCCGCCTAGCTGCGCCCGGCCAGCAGGCGCACGGCCGTGTATTCCATGACCTTCTGGTGGCCATGGTTGAAGACCTCGATGCGCGAGGTGACGACGGCGCGGTTGCCCTTGGAGGTGGGCTTGATGGCGGTGACTTCGACCAGCGCCTCGATGGTGTCGCCCACCAGCACGGGGCCGAGGATCTTCTGGTGCAGCTCCAGCATGGCCAGGCCCGTGCCCTGGATCATGCTTTGCAGGATGAAGCCTTCGATCAGCGCATAGGTCATGGCGCCCGGCACGGGGCGGCCGGCAATGGCGCCGCCGTCGTAGCCCTCCTCGATGAAGATGGCCTCCAGCATGCCCGTGGCATTGATGAAGGCGACCAGGTCGGACTCGGTCACGGTGCGGCGGAAGGTGCGCAGCTGCTGGCCAACCTGCAGGTCCTGCCAGAAAAAGCCCTGGCCCATGCGGGGCACGGCGTTCCAGGCGGCGCCAGGGTGGGGCTGCGGGGTGTTCACTGTCATCTCATGTCTCCTGTTGCGTGATCTGCAGGCCGGCGATGCGCTCGGCGCTCCAGCCCGCCTGGGCCAGCAGCGCCGCCGTGTGCTCGCCCAGGCGCGGTGGCATGCCCATGGGGGCCTGCCGGCCATCCATGCGCACGGAGGAGCGAGGCAGGTGCACGGTGCCCATGGCGGGGTCCTGCAGCGGCACGAAGAACTCCGTGGCCTGCAGGTGTGGATCGGCGGGCAGATCGTCCATGCGCGCCACGGGGGCGGCGGGAATCTCCAGGCGCTGGCAGGTATCGAGCCAGTGCTGGGTGCCGTGCAGTGCCACATGCTCGCCCGCGGTCTCCAGCAGCTCGGCGATGTGGGCAGTGCGGCTGGCCTGGCTGGCAAAGCGCGCATCCAGGGCCAGCTGCGGCTGGCCCACGGCGGCGAAGAAGCGCTGCCAGTGCGCATCGGTGTACGGCATCATGCAGACGTGGCCGTCCAGCGTTCGGTAGGGCTTGCGCCAGGGCGCCATCACGCGCGGGTAGCCTGCGCCGCTGAGCGCGGGGCTGAAGTGCATGCCGTAGAAATGCTCGACCAGGTTGAAGCCCACCATGGTCTCGTACATGGGCACTTCCACAAAGCAGCCATGGCCGCTGCGCTCGCGCTGGAACAGCGCCGCCAGCACGGCATGCGCGGCCACCAGGGCGCAGGTCTTGTCGGCCGCAATGGTGGGCAGGTAGCGCGCCTCGCCCGTCTGGCGTTCCATCAGGTCGGCCAGGCCGCTCATGCCCTGGATGACGTCGTCATAGGCGGGCATGCCTGCATAGGGGCCGTCCTCGCCAAAGCCATGCAGGCCTGCATAGACCAGACGCGGATAGCGCTCGCGCAGCGTTGCGGGGTCCAGGCCCAGCGGGGCCAGCTTTTGCGGGCGCATGCTGTGCATGAACACATCGGCCGTGGCCAGCAGAGCATGCAGGGCCTGGCGCGACTCTTCCCGCTTGAGGTCCAGCACCACGCTCTTCTTGCTGCGGTTGGTGCCCATGAACATGGCTGCCATGCCGGGCTCCACGGCCGGGCCGGTATGGCGCGTGGAGTCGCCGGCCGGCGGCTCGATCTTGATGACTTCGGCGCCATAGTCGGCCAGCACCTGGCTGGCCAGCGGCCCGAACACCACGCTGGACAGATCCAGCACCCGAATCCCTGTCAACGCAGCCTGCACTGTGGTCTCCATGTTGCTTCAGGGAGCCAGTATTTGATATCTTCAAAGCTGCGTCTAAGACTTAATTCAGCATCTCTGATACACGGTAGATATCAATGGACCTGCGCCAACTGCGTCACTTCGTCACCCTGGCCCGCACGCTCAACTACCGGCAGGCGGCCGAGCAGCTGCACATGTCGCAGCCACCGCTGTCCCAATCCATACGCCGGCTGGAAGACAGCCTGGGCGTGCAGCTGTTCCAGCGCGACCGCCGGGGCACGGCGCTGACCGAGGCAGGCCTGGCGGCCCTGGAAAGTGCCGAGCTGGCCCTGCACCATGCGCGCCAGATGCAGGAGGTCTCGCGCGCCACGGCCGGCGGCGAGCGCGGACGCCTGCACATAGGCTTCATAGGCTCGGCCACGTTCTCGTTGATTCCGCGGCTGGTGCAGGCCTTTCGCAGCGAATATCCGCTGATCGACCTGGTGCTGACCGAATCGACCACGCGCGAGATCTGCGCGCAGGTGGCCAGCGGCGATTTCGATGCCGGCCTGCTGCGCTACCCGGTGACGCAGGCCACCGAGCTGTCCATCACGCCCGTGGAAAAGGACGAGCTGGTGGCCGTGCTGCCCGAAGGCAACCCGCTGCTGCAGCGGCCCGCCTTGCGGCTGCGGGATCTGGCGGACCAGCCCTTCATCAACTACCGCCCCAGCGAGGTGCCCGGCCTGCACGCGCTGGTGGTGCTGGCCTGCCAGAACGCGGGCTTCATGCCGCAGGTCAAGCAGCATGCCGTGCAGGCGCAGACCCTGGTCAGCCTGGTGGGTGCGGGACTGGGCGTGGCGCTGGTGCCAGCCGTGGTGGCCAAGGGCAGCACGCCGGGGGTGGTGTTTCGCGCGCTGGCAGATACCGAGAACCTGCCCTCCATCGGCCTGGCCCTGGCGCTCAATCCGCAGCAAAGCGCAGCGGCCGGGCAGCGCCTGCGCGAGTTGCTGCTGCAGCTGCAGTAGCAAGCAACAGCAGCAGCAGTTCCTTTGCCGTTGCGCCGGCACACCTGAGAGCGGCGCGCCAAAAAGACAAAGGCCGCAGATGCGGCCTTTGACAGTCAGGGCGGTGAAGCCAGGTGGCTTGCGTGCGCCCTGGTCGCAACAGCGCTTATGCGCCGCGCGAAGCGCGCTTGCGCTCGTTCTCGGACAGGTGGCGCTTGCGAACGCGGATGCTCTTGGGGGTGATTTCCACCAGCTCGTCGTCCTCGATGAATTCCACCGCGTATTCCAGCGACAGGTCGATCGGGGGCGTGATCTTGATGGCATCTTCCTTGCCGGACACGCGGAAGTTGGTCAGCTGCTTGGTACGCGTGGCGTTGACCACCAGGTCGTTGTCACGGCTGTGGATGCCGATGATCATGCCTTCGTACACGGGATCGTTGGCCTTGACGAACATGCGGCCACGGTCATCCAGCTTGCCCAGGGCGTAGGTGAAGATTTCGCCTTCGTCCATGGAGATCAGCACACCGTTCTTGCGGCCGCCGATTTCGCCCTTGTGCGGCTCGTAGCTGTCGAAGATGTTGGAGATCAGGCCGGAACCACGGGTCAGGTTCAGGAATTCGTTGGTGAAGCCGATCAGGCCACGCGCAGGAATGCGGTACTCCAGGCGCACGCGGCCGCGGCCATCGGGTTCCATGTTGACCAGCTCGCCCTTGCGCTCGCCCAGGGCCTGCATCACGCCACCTTGGTGGCCTTCTTCGATGTCGGCCGTCACCAGCTCGATAGGCTCGTGGCGCACGCCGTCCACGTCGCGGTAGACCACGCGGGGCTTGGACACGGCCAGCTCGTAGCCTTCGCGGCGCATTTCTTCCAGCAGGATGGTCAGGTGCAGTTCGCCGCGGCCCGACACTTCGAAGATGCCGTCTTCGTCGGTTTCCTTGACGCGCAGGGCCACGTTGGAACGCAGTTCCTTTTGCAGGCGGTCCCAGATCTGGCGGCTGGTCACGAACTTGCCTTCACGACCTGCCAGCGGCGAGGTGTTGACGCAGAAGTTCATGGTCAGCGTGGGCTCGTCGATCTTGAGCATCGGCAGCGGCTGGGGGTTCAGCGGGTCGGTCAGCGTGACGCCCATGCCCAGGTCGGCGATGCCGTTGACCAGCACGATGTCGCTGGGACCGGCTTCGGTCACTTGCACGCGGTCAATGCCCTGGAACTTCAGAACCTGGTTGATGCGGCCCTTGTAGCTCTTGCCGTCAGGACCTTCCATGACCAGCACGTCGGTCGAAGGCTTGAGCGTGCCGGAGGTGATGCGGCCCACGCCGATACGGCCCACGAAGGTGGAGTAGTCCAGCGCCGAGATCTGCATCTGCAGCGGAGCGGCAGGATCGCCCTTGACGGCGGGAACGTGCTTCAGGATGGTGTCGAACAGGGCCGACATGTCGGGGCCCCACTGTTCGCCGGGAGCGCCTTCTTCCAGCGAGGTCCAGCCGTTGATGCCCGAGGCGTACACCACGGGGAAGTCCAGCTGCTCGTCGGTGGCACCCAGCTTGTCGAACAGGTCGAAGGCGGCGTTGACCACGTAGTCGGGACGCGCACCGGGCTTGTCCACCTTGTTGACCACGAGGATGGGCTTCAGGCCCAGGGCCAGTGCCTTCTTGGTCACGAAGCGCGTCTGGGGCATGGGGCCTTCCTGCGCGTCGATCAGCAGCACCACGCCGTCCACCATGGACAGGGCACGCTCCACTTCACCGCCGAAGTCCGCGTGGCCGGGTGTGTCGAGGATGTTGATGTGCGTCTCGTTCCAGCTCACGGCGCAGTTCTTGGCCAGGATGGTGATGCCACGCTCGCGTTCGATGGCGTTGTTGTCCATCACCGTGTCCACGACTTTCTCGTGTTCGGCGAAGGTTCCGGATTGGCGCAGCAGCTGGTCCACCATGGTGGTTTTGCCGTGGTCCACGTGGGCGATGATCGCGATATTGCGGATTTGTTTGCTCATAGTGTTTTCCCATTGCCGCTGCGTCATGGGCGCGGCGTGTCTTCCAAAATCTGTTGAATTTCCAGTGAACTGAGCAGGCGCCCGGGGATGAGTTCCCCACGCACCACGCGCCCCACTCCCAGCAGAGCCTGTGGGTTCTCGCCATACACAGCCACCGCCTCGGCATCGGCCCAAGCGCCCTTGCGGGGCAGGCCCGTGAGAAAACGGGCCGCATCTTGCTCGCCCAGCGTGACAGCCGTGTGGCTGGCCAGCAGGGCGTCGACAGGCTGCAACTGCTGCAGACGCTCGCCCTCGCCCATGGCGGCCAGCGCCTCCAGCGAGATACAGCGCTCGACACCCAGCCCCCCGGTGTCGATACGGCGCAGCGCGCGCAGGTGCGCGCCGCAGCCCAGGGCCTCGCCCACGTCCTCGGCCAGCGTGCGGATGTAGGTGCCCTTGCTGCAGGTCACCAGCATCCGGATCGCAGGCAGCCCTTCGCTGTCTTGCGTCAGCGAAAGCTCCAGTGCGTGGATTGTCACTTCGCGCGCCGGGCGCTCGACTTCGATGCCGGCACGCGCATATTCATAGAGAGCCTTGCCGTCCTTCTTGAGGGCGCTGTACATGGGTGGCACCTGGCGGATCGCACCCGTGAAATGCGCCTGCACGGCGGCCAATCGCTCGGCCGTGAGGGCGGCGAGGTCAACGGCGCGCTCGCGCAGCACCTCGCCCTCGGCATCGGCCGTGGTCGTGGTCTGGCCCAGGCGCGCAATCGCCTCGTAGGTCTTGGCAGCTTCAAGCTGCAACTGGCTGAACTTGGTCGCCGCACCGAAGCACAGCGGCAGCACGCCGGTGGCCAACGGGTCCAGCGTGCCGGTGTGTCCGGCCTTTTCGGCGCGCAGCAACCACTTGACCTTTTGCAAGGCGTCGTTGCTGGACAGCTCCAGCGGTTTGTCGAGTAGCAACACCCCATGCACAGGGCGCCGCTGCACCCTTGTGCGTGGCGCGTTCATGGGGCTACTCTTCCTTTCCGCGCGAAGAAACGGCCTTGGCGATCAAGGCGTTCATGTCGGCCGCACGCTCGGAGGTGCGGTCGTAGATGAAGTGCAGCGTGGGCACTGTGTGGATGTGCAGGCGCTTGAACAGGCCATTGCGCAGGAAGCCTGCGGCCTGGTTCAACGCTTCCTGCGTCGCCTGTGGATCGCCCACGAGCAGGCTGAAGTAGACCTTGGCGTGGGCATAGTCCGGAGTCACCTCCACGCTTTGCAGCGTGACCATGCCCACGCGCGGGTCCTTCAACTCGCGCGCGATCAGCTCTGCCAGATCACGCTGGATCTGGTCAGAGACTTTGAAGCTGCGATTCGGCGCAGCGGACTTGCGTGTTGCCATGGCGAATTACAGCGAGCGCGCGATTTCCTTGATCTCGAACACTTCGAGCACGTCGCCTTCGCGAATGTCGTTGTAGTTCTTGAGCTTGATACCGCACTCGAAGCCTTCCTTGACTTCCTTGACGTCGTCCTTCAGGCGCTTGAGCGATTCGATCTCGCCCGTGTAGATGACCACGTTCTCGCGCAGCAGGCGGAAATGCGCATTGCGCGTGACCTGGCCTTGCGTGATGTACGAGCCGGCCACGGTGCCGATCTTCGAAGCCACGAACACGGTGCGGATCTCGGCCATGCCGATGATCTCTTCCTTGCGCTCGGGAGCCAGCATGCCCGACATGGCCGCCTTCACCTCTTCGACTGCGTCGTAGATGATGTTGTAGTAGCGCAGGTCCACATCGTTGCTCTCGGCCGTCTTGCGCGCCTGGGCATCGGCCCGGACGTTGAAGCCGATGATGATGGCCTTGGAGGCCAGCGCCAGGTTCACGTCGGACTCGCTGATGCCGCCCACGCCCGAGTAGACCAGCTGAACGCGGATCTCGTCGGTCGAGAGCTTGAGCAGCGATGTGCCCAGCGCTTCCTGCGAGCCCTGCATGTCGGCCTTGATGATGATGGGCAGGGTCTGGACCTCGCCTGCACCCATTTCGGCAAACATGTTCTCGAGCTTGGCGGCCTGCTGGCGGGCCAGCTTGGTGTGGCGGAACTTGCCGGCACGGTAGGTCGCGATTTCGCGGGCACGACGCTCGTCCTGCAGCACCATGAAGTCGTCGCCGGCCTGGGGCACGTCGGACAGACCCTGGATTTCCACCGGGATGGAGGGGCCGGCAGACTTGGTCTGCTTGCCGTCTTCGTCCAGCATGGCGCGCACGCGGCCGTAGGTCTGGCCTGCCAGCACCACGTCGCCCACCTTCAGCGTACCGGACTGCACCAGCACCGTGGCCACAGGGCCGCGGCCCTTGTCCAGCTGGGCTTCGATGACCAGGCCCTTGGCAGCGGCTTCCACGGGAGCGGTCAGCTCCAGCACTTCGGCCTGCAGCAGAACCTGCTCCAGCAGCTCGTCGATGCCCTGGCCGGTCTTGGAGGACACGGCGATGAACGGGGACTCGCCGCCGTACTCTTCAGGCACCACCTGCTCGGCCACCAGGCCTTGCTTGACACGGTCGAGGTTGGCATCGGGCTTGTCGGCCTTGGTGATGGCAACCACGATGGGCACACCAGCCGCCTTCGCGTGCTTGATGGCTTCCTTGGTCTGGGGCATCACGCCGTCGTCGGCCGCGCACACCAGGATGACGATGTCGGTGGCCTGGGCACCACGGGCACGCATGGCCGTGAAGGCCTCGTGGCCCGGGGTATCCAGGAAGGTGACGATGCCGCGGGGCGTCGTCACATGGTAGGCACCGATGTGCTGGGTAATGCCACCGGCTTCGCCCGATGCCACCTTGGTGCGGCGGATGTAGTCCAGCAGCGAGGTCTTGCCGTGGTCCACGTGGCCCATGACGGTGACCACGGGAGCACGCGACTCCTGGGCAGCTTCCTGCTGGGACACTTCCTCGGCCGTGAAGGCTTCGGGATCGTCCAGCGCAGCGACCTTGGCCGTATGGCCCATTTCCTCGACCACGATCATGGCCGTGTCCTGGTCCAGAGGCTGGTTGATGGTGACCATCTGGCCCATCTTCATCAGCACCTTGATCAGCTCGGACGCCTTGACCGACATCTTGTGCGCCAGCTCGGCCACGGTGATGGTCTCGGGCACGTGCACTTCGATGGCGCGGAATTCCGCTGCCGCGCTCTGGTGCTGACCGTCATGACGGTCATTGCCACGACGGCCGCCACGCGGGCCGCCGCGCCAGTTGGAACGGCCACCCACGCCACCGGAGCTGTCGCCACGGGTCTTGATTTCCTTCTTCTTGCCATCGCCAGCCCAGCTCGACGAGAGCTTGGCGGACTTGACTTCCTTGCCGGCACCGGCAGGCGCACCCGCACGCGCACCGGCTCCACCGGTGGTCGTGCCAGCGGGCTTGTGCAGCGTGGTCTTCTTGGCATCGCCGGCAGCGGGCGCTGCAGGCTTGGCCACGGGCTTGGGCTCTTCAGGCTTCTTGGCCACGAGCACCTTCTTGGGCGCAGCCATCATGGCGCGAATGGCTTCGGCCTCGGCCAGCGCCTTGCGGCGGCGGTCTTCCAGATCCTTGGCGCGTTCGGCTTCCTCGGCCGCACGGGCCTTGGACTCTTCCTCGGCCTTGACGCGAGCCGCAACCTGGGCTTCGGCGCGCGCGGCCTGGCCTGCAGCCTGCTCACGCGAAGCTTCCTGCTTCGCGCGGTTGGCCTCGAGGATCTTTGCGGCTTCTGCAGCCGCATAGGCGCTTGCGCGCTCTTCGGCTTCTCGTTCGCGTTGTTGAACTAGTTCGCGCTCTTCGCGCTCACGGCGTTGCTGTGCCAATTCTTCCTCCTCGCGGCCGATCATTTCGGCCTGGCGACGTGCTTCCCCTTCGCGGCGCACCAGATCCTGGGACTCGCGCTCCGATGCCGCGCGCTGCTCCTGGGCAGCGGCAACGACAGCGGGATCGGAGGCGCCCTCGGCGACCTCGTCACGCTTGACGAAGGTGCGCTTCTTGCGCACTTCCACCTGGATGGTGCGGGCGCGGCCCGACGAATCGGCCTGCTTGATCTCGCTTGTGGACCGTTTGGTCAGCGTGATCTTCTTGGCGCCACTTCCGTGGCTGGCCTGCAGATGGCTGAGCAGTTGCTGCTTGTCGCCGTCGGTCAACGCATCCGATGCGTTGTCCTTGGCGACGCCTGCAGCCTTGAGCTGCTGCAGCAACGTGTCAGGGGTCTTGTTGAGCTCTCTTGCAAACTCGGCAACCGTATTACTGGACATATATGCTCTGAACCTCCCTGACCTTACTCTTGCCCTTCGGTGAACCAGTGTTCACGCGCCTTCATGATCAAAGCCTTCGCTTCTTCCTCGGTCTGCCCGGTCAGCTCGGTCAACTCGTCGATGGCCAGATCGGCCAGATCGTCTCGGGTGTGCACATCGGCCTCGGCCAGCTTGTCCACGATCTCCGGAGTCATTCCCTCGAGCGTCAGCAGATCCTGCGACACTTTGCCCACGTTTTCCTCGTGCGCGATTTCCTGCGTCAGCAGTGCATCTTTCGCCCGGGTGCGCAACTCGTTCACCGTCTCTTCGTCGAACGCCTCGATTTCGAGCATTTCCTGCAGCGGCACATAGGCCACTTCTTCCAGGGTCTCGAAACCTTCCTCGATGAGGATGTTGGCGATTTCCTCGTCCACATCGAGCTTTTCCATGAACAGCTGGCGCGCAACAGCGGACTCGTCCGCCTGCTTTTGCGCAGACTCAGCCGCGTCCATGATGTTGATCTTCCAGCCGGTGAGCTCGGAAGCCAGGCGAACATTCTGACCGCCACGGCCGATGGCGATGGCGAGGTTTTCCTCGTCAACCACCACGTCCATGGCATGCTTTTCCTCGTCCACAACGATAGACGACACATTGGCCGGAGCCAGCGCGCCGATCACGAACTGTGCAGGGTCTTCGGACCACAGCACGATGTCCACGCGCTCGCCAGCCAGTTCATTGGTGACGGCGTTGACACGGGTGCCTCGCACGCCGACACAGGTGCCGATGGGATCGACACGCTTGTCATGGCTAAGCACGGCGATCTTGGCGCGGCTGCCGGAATCGCGAGCGCAGCTCTTGATCTCCAGCAGGCCCTGCTCGATCTCGGGCACTTCGTTGCGGAACAGCTCGACCATGAACTCGGGCGCCGAGCGCGACAGGATGATGGGCGCGCCGCGCAGCGTGGCGTCCACTTCCATGATCATGGCCCGCACGCGGTCGCCGTTGCGCAGGTTTTCCTTGGGGATCATCTCGTTGCGGCGCAGGCGTCCTTCGACACGGCCGGCCTCGACGATGATGTCGCCCTTGTCCATGCGCTTGACGGTGCCCGTGAAGATCCGGTCGCCGCGCGACAGGAACTCGTTGAGCAGCATTTCGCGCTCGGCGTCACGGATCTTCTGCAGGATGACCTGCTTGGCCGCCATGGCGCCGATGCGGCCGATGGGCACCGACTCGATCTCTTCCTCGATGTACTCGCCTTCGGAGATACCGGGGACGCGGTCCTGTGCGTCCATCAGCATTTCTTCGGCATCGGGGTTTTGCAGGCCCGCATCATCGGGCACCACCAGCCAGCGGCGGAAGGTGTCGTAGTTACCGCTATCGCGATCGATGGCCACGCGGATGTCCACCTCACCTTGGTACAGCTTCTTGGTGGCCTGGGCCAGGGCCGATTCCACTGCACCGAACACCAGATCGCGCTCCACGTTCTTTTCGCGCGAAATGGCTTCTACCAACATCAACAATTCGCGATTCATGCGACGACTCTCCTATTTCAATCACACAGGAAGGGGATGGCAGTGCCCTTCCTGCCCCAATGATTCGACGTACCCTGCCTGCTCCGATCAGACCGGCTTGGCAGAACGCCCCTTGAAATCCACGATGGGAGCCAGACGCGCCTCGCGCAGCTCCTCCAGAGTGAAGCCCAGCGCCTGCAGGGGCGCGGGAACACGCTTTTTGCTGACCTTCTGGCCAGGCTTGACGGGTGGCTCGTCGCTCCAGACGATCTGCCAGCCACCATCTTCGGCACGCTCCAGCGTGCCGCGGAATTTCTTGCGATTGGCGCTGACCTGCCCTTCAGCGGCGGCGCCGATGGGCTCCTTGAGGGTCAGGTCGATGACTTCACCGACAAAGCGGGTGAAGTCCTGCTCGTGCCGCAGGGGGCGGTCGATACCAGGGGAGGAGACCTCAAGGCGCGTGTAATCTGCGCCATCAACCTCAAGCGCGAACTGCAGCTGGCGCGTGATCTTCTCGCAGTCCTCGACTGTCACGAACTGCTCCGGCACCACCGGCTCACCCTCCACCGGGGGCTGCCAAGGCAAATCAATTGTGACGCGCAACAGCCCGCCCGCCGAGCGTTCTATTTCCACCAGGTCATAGCCCAGACCTGTCACGGTTTGTTCAACGATTTGCTGTAGTGCCACGTGTATTTAAATTCAGTCCTGCAAACACAAAAGACCCGGAACGCCCCTGAAACATTGGCAGCAGCCATGTCCCAACAGCGCCGAGCCCCATGGCAATCCCGAAGGTCGCCCGAAGATCGCCCAAAAAAAAGGGCGGTTGGTACCCGCCCGTTTGGTCGTGAATATGCCATTGTATCCGCAAACGACCTTCAGGCCAAGCCCGCCCCGCACAAAAGCGGGGACAGGACGGGGTGCTCAGGCCCGCCCGCGCACTCTTGGCCCGGCGTCAGGCGCCAACGCGCTCCAGCGCCTGCGCCGACTGGAGCCGCCGCAAGAGGGCCTGCGCCTCGGCGGGGTCGGCAGGGGCCGCGCCCGGGTCCTGGGCCAATGACTGCAGCATGCGCGCCACAACCCCCGCCTGGGGCAGCACCGGCCCCAGAAAACGTGCGCGCTCGCCATCGGCCACCAGCAGCGAGGGGAAGGTTTCGATGTCCAGGTCTCCGGCCACGTCCTCGCGGTCCTCGACATCAAGCCAGACAAAGCGCATCTGCGGGAACTGGCTTGCCAGTTCCGCAAACGTGCTTCGGTATTGGTTGCAAACGCCGCACCATTGCGCGCACAGGCAAACCACCCACCAGGGGCGGGTGGCGTCGCTGTCGTCCGGCAGCTTGCCGGCCATTGAATCCATGAAAGCCTCTCAGAAACCACGCCCTTCCCGGGCGCGATAAACCTCCATGTTACCGATTTCCGCCGCCTTGTTGCCCCAGGCGTTGCGCACATAGCTGGCCACGGCGGCCACCTGTGCGTCGGACAGCACATGACCGAAAGGCGGCATGCCGTGCGGCTGCGGCTGCTGCCGGGTGGAGGGTGGGTAGCCCCCCTCCAGCAACACCAGCAACAGGTTGCGCGGCTCGGCCAGGGTCACGGAGGCATTGCCCGCAAGCGCGGGAAACGCGCCCGGCGTTCCCTGGCCCTCGGCACCGTGGCAAACCGCGCATTGCCGCTCGTAGATGGCCCGCCCCAGGGCCATTTGCCCGGATGGCACGGGCGCGGCAGCAGGCCTGCTCCTGGGCGGGCCTGCTGCCGCGCCCTGCTCCTGCAGGTAGGAAGCGAGGGCCTGCAGATCCTGCGGCTGCCAGTGCTGTGTGCTGCGCGCCACGACTTCGGCCATGGGGCCCAGCGCCGATCCCGAAGGACCCGAGCCCGTCTGCAGCAACTGCACCCAGGCGGACTCCTGGCCTGCGCACACGCCAGCTTCTCCCGGATCAAGCAGCGATGGCGCATACCAGGCCTGCCCTGCCACAAAGCCACCGGACATGGCCTGGGACGAGGCACCCATGCCGTTGCGCGGTGCATGGCAGGCCGCGCAGTGCCCCAGGCCCTGGGCAAGATAGGCACCGCGATTCCAGGCAACCGCCTTCTGCGGCCGGTCCTGCCAATCCTGCGGGGTGAAGAACAGCGCGCGCCAGACAGCCAGCGAGCCCTGCCAGCCATAGGGAAAGTCCAGCGCATGCCGGGGCACCTGCGCGCGCACGGCAGGCAGGCTTTGCAGATAGGCAAACAATGCGTCCGAGTCGGCGCGCGTCACATGGGTGTAGCTGTCATATGGAAAGGCCGGATACAGCAGGCGCCCTTCCCGTGACCGCCCGTTATGCATTGCACGCCAGAAGTCCTGGGCCGTCCACAGCCCCAGGCCACTTTCCTTGTCAGGCGTGAGATTGCTGGTGTAGAGCGTGCCGAACGAGGTGGGCAGGCCCCGCCCGCCCGCATACTCGGCGCCGCCAGCCGCCGTATGGCAGCCTGCGCAGTTGCCCACGCGGGCCAGGTAGGCACCGCGCTCTATCAAGGCGGCCGGCGTTTCGCGCGCGCCTGACCAGCCGCCATGGCCGTAGGCGTGCACGCCCTGCTCGCCCCGCAGGTTGAGCCAGACCAGGAGCGCGCCCAGCAGGGCGATGATCAGCAACGCCAGCCCTGCCACCCTGGCCAGCCGCCGTCGCCCGTGTGTGTTCCCGCTTGCCGCGTTTTCTGCCAGGGTGTTCATGGCTTGCCCTCCTGGACAGCAATGGCGGCTACAGCGCCGCAGCGCAGCGGCATGGGCAGGGCCAGGGCTTCATGTCCGCCCGGCGCCGCCAGTGCAGGGCGCGATGACAGCCAGGCCGTGACGGCCACAACCTCCTGCGCCGTCAGCGCCTTGGCCACCTGGTCCATGCAGTCGGGCGCTGCCGCCTTGCGCTGGCCGGAGCGCCAGGCACCGATCTGGCTGTTCAGATAGTCGCGCGACAGGCCCAGCAGGCCCGGAATATCGTCACCCGCACCCATGAGCCGCTCACCATGGCAGGCAGCGCAGGCGGGCAGGCCGCGCTGCGCGTCGCCCCGCAAGACCAGTTGCTCGCCACGGGCGAGTTCAGCGGGCGGCAGTTGCGCCGGCACGGGCGGGGCATAGGGAAGCTCCAGGCCTGCGAAGTGCGTTGCGATCTGTCGCAGATAGTCGTCCGACATGAATTCGATCAGCCGGTTCATGGCGGGATAGCTGCGGCGTCCTTGCTGGAAGTTCTTGAGTTGGCGGTACAGATAGCCTGCGGGCTTGCCCGCAATGCGCGGAAAGTAACCGCTGGGCGTGGCCCGGCCCTCGGGACCATGGCAGGCCGTGCAGGCCAGCACCCTGGAGGCCATGGAGCCCACATCGGGCAGCGGGGCGCTGACCACGGCCGGCGGCAGGTCTGCCATGGGCACGCCTGGTGCTGGCTGCATGGTCTGCGCGGTCTGCGCCATCACCCCGCAGGTTCCACACGCGCCGGCCACCAGCCATGCGCCCAGCAGGGCCCTCCATCCCCTGGAGCCTGTGCGCCCCCGCCCAGCCCGCCACCGACTGCCATGTGCCATGTCCGACGCCTCCTGTTCCGTCCTGCCGACGCGCGAATGTAATGAACCCGTCACAAGATGCCAGTCAAGCAGGAAAAGGCACATCGGTTGAGACCCTGCCATGACCGGGCTATGCTGCTTTCGGGTTTGTCCAGAACATCGCCCGCAAGGGCCGGAGGACGGAAATTCATGGATTACAAGGACTACTACCGCATCCTGGCCGTGGACAGGCAGGCCAGTGCCGATGACATCAAGAAGGCCTACCGCAAGCTGGCGCGCAAGTACCACCCCGATGTCAGCAAGGAGGCGGACGCCTCCGAGCGCATGGCCGAAGTCAACGAAGCCAATGCCGTGCTGTCGGACCCCGAAAAGCGCGCAGCCTATGACGCCCTGGCCGATGCGCCGCGCCGCAGCGGGCCCGGCGCCGGCGGCTTCCAGCCACCGCCCGGCTGGGAAGGGCAGGACTTTCACTTTCGCAGCAGCGACGGCGCCATGCCGGAGGGCGACGCGGACTTCAGCGAGTTCTTCTCACAGATGTTCGGCCAGGGCGCGCGTGCCCGTTATGCGGGCGGAGGCGGCCAGCATCGCGCTCCGCCTGACCTGCGCGGGCAGGACCAGCACGCCAGCATCGAGCTGGACCTGCTGGACAGCTACCAGGGCGCGCAGCGCAGCCTGCACCTGCGCACCACGGTGCTGGATGACGACGGACACCCGGTGGCGCGCGACAAGGAATTGCAGGTCAGCATTCCCAAGGGCGTGCGCGAAGGCCAGATGATCCGCCTGGCCGGCCAGGGCGGCCCGGGCCTGGGCAACGGCCCGGCAGGCGATCTGCTGCTGGAAGTGCACCTGCGCCACGACCCGCGCTGGTGGGCAGAGGGCAAGGATGTCTACCAGCCCGTGTCCCTGGCCCCCTGGGAAGCCGCACTGGGCGGCCCGGTCCGCGTGGCCACCATTGCCGGTGAATTCGAGGTCAGCGTGCCCGCAGGCAGCCGCGCTGGCCGCAAGCTGCGCATCAAGGGCAAGGGCTTGCCCGCCGCCACGCCGGGCGACCTGTACCTGGTGCTGGGCATCGCCCTGCCCGAGCCCCAGACCGACGCCCAGCGCCAGGCCTATGCGGCACTGGCCCAGGCCTTTCCCTCGTTCGATGCCCGCCAGCACGCAGCGGGCCAAGGAGCCACGCGATGAGCACGCCGCTGTACCCCTTCTACGAACCCGCAGAACTGCTGGGCGAAGGCGCTCTGGACCTGCAGGATCTGGCCCGCCACTGCCAGCGCAACACCGCCTGGGTGGTGGAGCGTGTGCAGACCGGCGTGCTGTACTGCGAAAACGAGCCGTCCGGCGAAGCGGCCGCGCCGCAGGCACAGTGGCGCTTCAGCAGCCAGACCCTGGTGCGCGCGCGCCGCATAGCCCATCTGGAGCACAGCTTCGATGCCGACCCTCAGCTGGCCGCGCTGACGGCGGACCTGATCGAGGAAGTGCAGATGCTGCGCCGCAAGCTCCAGGCACTGCAGCATTGAGAACGCCGCCTCAAAAGCAAAAGCCCTCGTAAGAGGGCTTTTGCTTTCAGAACGCGGCCGCAGCAGGCGCGCATGCGGCCCGCCGTGCTCAGCGGTGACGCTTGCCGGGGTTCTTCTTGGTGTGGGTGTGGGCGCCACGGGCGCGGCTCACGCGCTGGCCACGGCCGGGCGTCGGCAGGGTGACGCCGTTGGGCAGGGGAGGCTGGGGAGTGAACTTGCGGTCGGCTTCGGTAACGATCTTGTTGCCCATGGCATTTCCTTCTTCAAAAAAATGAGAACGCGCAATTAGGCCATAGACCTGCATGACCGCGCACAAAAAAACACATGGCCTGCTCTGGCATAGGGAAAGTTCCAGCGTTGCGCGGCCCGCACAGCACCGGCGCAGGCAGCGCCGGCCTACACTGCGGCCCGGTTTTCTGTCCTAAAGTAGGAGCACGCTGCCAAGCGCGCAAGACCCTGGCATGCACGTCTGCCTGAACACGGAGTTCCGCACCATGTCACCCCGCCACCCCAATACAGAGTCAACCACCCCATCCACTTCCCGCCCCGCCTGGGTGCTGCCCACGGCCGGCCTGGCAGGGCTTGCCGTAGGCGCCGCCGCAGCAGCGTTGCTGTGGAAGGGCCTGCGCAACCCACCCATCCCCCCTACCGTGGAGCCGGTGCGCGGCTGGGACATCCAGCGCTACATGGGCCGCTGGTATGAAGTGGCCCGCATCGACCACAGTTTCGAAAAAGGCCTGGAGCGCACCCAGGCCGAGTACACACCGCTTCCCGACGGCACGGTGCACGTGCTGAACCGGGGCTACGACGCCCGCCACCGGCGCTGGAAATCCTCCGAGGGCAAGGCCCGCACGGTGCACGGCCCGGACGTTGCGGCGCTCAAGGTCTCGTTCTTCGGCCCGTTCTACGGCGGCTACAACGTGGTGGCTCTTGATGCCGAGTACCGCTGGGCCATGGTGGTGGGATCGGACCTGCGCTATTTCTGGATTCTTTCGCGCACGCCCGAACTGGCCGACGGCGTGGCGGCACGCCTGCTGGCACAGGCCCGGCTGCTGGGCGTGCCCGTGGACAAGGTCCAGTGGATCCTGCAGGACGGAGTCAATCCCACGGGCAGCTGGTAGCGCGGTCCGGCAACTGCCTCAGAACCCCTCGGGCATGCCGTCGCCCGAGAAGCCGGCGGCCTCCACCAGCCGCTGCGTGTACGCCTGGCGCGGCGCGCCCAGCACCTGGGCGACGGGGCCGGATTCGACGATGGCGCCATCCTTCATGACCACCACGTCATGGGCCATGGCGCGGATCACGTCCACGTCATGCGTGATCAGCAGATAGGCCAGTCCCCGCTCGCGCTGCAGCCGCTGCAGCAGGCCCAGCACCTGCTGCTGAATGGTCACATCCAGCGCGCTGGTGGGCTCGTCGAGCACCAGCACCTCGGGCTCCAGCACCAGAGCGCGTGCAATGGCGATGCGCTGGCGCTGACCTCCCGAGAATTCGTGGGGATAGCGGTCAAGCAGGCCGGGAAACTGTTCCTGCGTCAGGCCCACGGCCGACAGCATCTCCACGATGCGGTCGCGTTGCTGCGGCGCCGTCAGCGACGGCGCATGCACGCGCAGGCCTTCGCCAACGATCTGCTCCAGCGTCAGCCGGGGCGACAGCGATGAGTACGGGTCCTGGAACACCACCTGCACCTTGCGCCGCAGCGCACGGTTGGCGGGCGAGTTGCGCGTGGCTGGCTGCTGCCAGGCATGGCCGGCAATGCGCAGCCGTCCTTCATGGGGCAGCAGCCCCAGCACGGCCTGGGCCAGCGTGGACTTGCCCGATCCTGATTCACCGACCACACCCACGGTGCGCCCGGGCAACAGCGCCAGGTCTGCGGACTGCACGGCGACGAAGCGCCCCTGGCCGAACCATCCGCGCATGCCTGCCAGCGGCACCGGATAGCTGACCTTGAGGCCCTGGGCCTGCACCAGCGGCTCGCCAGCCGTGGCCTGGGCGCCTGCCTCCACCTCGATCAGGTCGCGGCGCGGCACGCTGGCCAGCAGCTTGCGCGTATAGGCATGGCGCGGAGCCGCCATGACCGCCGACACCCCGCCCTGCTCCACCAGTTGCCCGCGCTCCATCACCGCCACGCGGTCGGCAAAGCGCCGCACCAGGTGCAGGTCGTGCGTGATCATCAGCACGGCCATGCCGGTCTGGCGCTGCAGGTCATCGAGCAACTGCAGGATCTGGCCGCGCAGCGTGACATCGAGTGCCGTCGTCGGCTCGTCGGCCAGGAGCAGGCGCGGGCTGCTGGCCAGCGCCATGGCGATCATGGCGCGCTGGCGCTGCCCGCCACTGAGCTGGTGGGGAAAGGCGCGGGCGCGGCGCACAGGCTCGGCAATGCCGGTGGTCGCCAGCAATTCGGTGGCCTGGACCAGGGATTGCGCTCGCGTCAGCCCTTGCTTGAGGCGAAGCACCTCGCCCACCTGCTCGCCCACGGTCATCAGCGGGTTGAGCGCCGTCATGGGCTCCTGGAAAATCATGGCCACGTCGCCGCCGCGCACGGCGCGCATCTCGCGCTCGGGCAGGCGCAGCAGGTCGCGGCCGTCGAACAGGGCCTGGCCTCCCAACTGAGCGTCTCCAGCCAGCCGCAGCAGCGACAGCGCGGTGATGGTCTTGCCCGAGCCGGACTCGCCCACCAGCGCCAGCTTCTCGCCTGCCGCCAGGTCGAAGCTCACGCCGTGCACCACATCCTTGCTGCCGAAGCGCACGCGCAGGTTGCGCACGGACAGCAATGTCCGGCCACGGCCGGGGGGCGAAGGTAGCTCCATTGCCGGCTGCTCTGCGTTCATGCGGCGTCCTTTGCATCGACACCGGGGGCGGCATCGCTGGCAGCGGCCTTGCGCGGGTCCAGCGCATCGCGCAGCGCATCGCCCATGAAGGTCAGCAGCAGCAGCGTCACCACCAGCACGGCAAAGGTGGACAGCGAGATCCACCAGGCATCGATGCTGTTCTTGCCCTGGTTCAGCAACTCACCCAGGCTGGGGGTGTCAGGCGGCACGCCCAGCCCCAGGAAGTCCAGCGAGGTCAGGGCCAGGATGGCCGCACTCATGCGAAACGGCAAAAAGGTCACCACGGGCGTCATGCTGTTGGGCAGCAGATGGCGCCAGATCAGCGCGCCATTGCCCACGCCCAGCGCCCGCGCCGACTTCACATAGTCCAGCTGGCGGTTGCGCAGGAACTCGGCACGCACGTAGTCCGACAGGCCCATCCAGCCGAACAACGACAGCAGCACCAGCAGCAGCGAGACGCTTGGCGCCAGCACCGCGCTGAAGATGATCAGCAGATACAGCTCGGGCATGGAGCCCCAGATCTCGATGAAGCGCTGGAATGCCAGATCGGTCCTGCCGCCGAAAAAACCCTGGACGGCCCCCGTCACCACGCCCAGCACCACGCCCGACGCCGTCAGCGCCAGCGCAAACAGCACGCTGACGCGAAACCCGTAGATCAGCTGGGCCAGCAGATCGCGCCCCCGGTCATCGGTACCCAGAAGGTTGTCGCGCGAGGGCGGCGCCGGATTGGGCGAGGTCGCAAAGTAGTTCAGCGCCTGTGGCCCATAGGGATTGAGCGTATACAGCGCCCAGTTGTCGCCCTGGCTCAGGCGGTCGCGGATGAAGGGGTCCAGGTAGTCGGTGGCCGTCTCGAAGTCGCCGCCGAAAGTCTTCTCGGAATAATCGTTCCACAGCGGCCAGTAGGTCTGGCCTTCGTAGCGCACCACCAGGGGCCGGTCGTTGCTGATCAGCTCGGCGCCCAGGCTCAGCACCACCATCACGCAAAACGCCACCAGGCTCCAATATCCCAGCCGATTGCGCCTGAACCGCATCCAGGCCCGCCGCGCCGGCGAAACCGCCGCCGCCGCCAGCGGTGCAGGCGCCCCAGCCCCTGGCAGCCCCGTTCCAGAAACCACAACGGATTGCATTTCAGTGTCCATGTCGCTCCAGGAAACGAAGCCCGGCGCCACGCGCCGCCCGTCCGCCCCCCGCGATACAGGGCGCCGTGCATACCGGGCAAGCCGCGAAGCGGCTCGGAAGGTACCTAGTCAAACCGTACACGCGGATCCACCCACACATAACAAAGGTCACTGACCAGCTTGGTCACCAGGCCGATCAGCGTGAACAGATACAGCGTGCCCAGCACCACGGGATAGTCGCGCCGAATCACGCTGTCATAGCTGAGCAGGCCCAGGCCGTCCAGCGAGAACAGTGTCTCTATCAGCAGCGAGCCCGTGAAGAAGGCCCCGATGAAGGCGGCCGGAAATCCGGTGACGATGGGGATCAGCGCATTGCGCAGCACGTGGCGGTAGAGCACCTGCCGCTCGGACAGGCCCTTGGCACGCGCAGTCAGCACGTACTGCTTGCGGATCTCTTCCAGGAAGGCATTCTTGGTCAGCATGGCCGTGATGGCGAAGCTGCCCGCCACCATGGCCGTCACCGGCAGCGCGATATGCCAGAGATAGTCCACGATGCGCGCGCCCCAGGACAACTCGTCCCAGTTGGAGGAAGTCAGCCCGCGCAGCGGAAACCACTGCAACTGGCCGCCAAAGATCACCAACAGCGCCACGCCCAGCACGAAACCCGGAATCGCATAGCCGACCAGGATCAGCAGCGTGGTGGCGAAGTCGAACCGCGAGCCGGCCCGCACGGCCTTGGCAATGCCCAGCGGCACGGCAACGAGGTAGCTGATGAAAAAGGTCCACAGTCCCAGGCTGGCCGAGACCGGCAGCTTCTCCTTGATCAGCTGCCAGACATCCTTGTTCTGAAAGAAACTGCGCCCCAGGTCGAACCGCGCGAACTGCCCGAGCATCTGGAAGAAGCGCTCATGGGCCGGCTTGTCAAAGCCGTAGAGGGCCTTGATCTGCTCTATGCGCTGGGGGTCCACCCCCTGGTTGCCACGGTAGGCCAGGCCACCGCCCTCGCCGCCACGGCCCACGCTGGCCTTGGCCTCGGCCAGATACTGCTCGACCGGGCCACCGGGCACGAACTGCACGACCACGAAGGTCAGCAGCAGTACGCCCAGCAGGGTCGGCACCATCAGCAGCAAGCGTTTGAATATGTAGGCCCACATAAGAAGTCTTGCATTATGTCCATTGCGGGGAGGGGCCCCGGCCGGGGGACGCCCTCATCATGCAACGGATCGCAACGACACAGCCGCAACGCCGGCTCATGGAGGCGGCGCGGTCAGCACCGGCATGCGGGCCCACCAGGTGTCCATGGCCCAGCTCTCGCCCTTCGCATAGGCCGGAACCACGGCCGGCCGCACCAGGCGCCAGGAGTCGTAGACCATGCGGTGCGTGCCCGCGCTCCACTGCGGAATCAGATAGTGGTCGTGCGTGATGATGCGTTCGAGTGCGTGGCAGGCAGGCAACAGTTGCGCCTCTGTCTTGGCCTCGGTCATGCGGCGGATCATGGCGTCGACCGCCGGGTTCTTCACGCCGGGGAAATTGCCGGAACCCTCGGTTGCCGCCGCCTGGCTGCCGAACAGGTCGGCGAACTCCTGGCCCGGATTGTTCGTGCCCTGGTAGGCGATGGAGATGATGTCGTAGTCGAACTTCTCCACGCGCTGCTGGTACAGCGCAAAGTCCGCCGAGCGAAAGCGCAGCCGGATGCCCAGCTTTTCCAGATTGCGTATCCAGGGCGAGACCTGGCGTATGCCCGACTCGCTGCTGTCCAGGTACTCCAGCTCCATGGCCTGGCCCCGCGCGTTGCGCAGCACGCCATCCTGAATGGTCCAGCCGGCATCGGCCAGCAGTTGCCGCGCCTGGCGCAGATTTCCGCGCAACGAGCTGTCGCCATCGGTGCGCGGCGGCTCGGCCATGGGGCCGAAGGCCTCCGGCGGAATGCTCTTGCGCAAGGGCTCCATCAGCGCCAGCTCCTCTGGCGAGGGCTCGCCATGGGTCTCGCAGGCCGTGTTGCCGAACAGCCCGCGCACGCGCTGGTAGGAACCGTAGAACATCTGCCGGTTCATCCACTCGTAGTCCATGGCCAGGCCCAGGGCGCGGCGCACCCGAACGTCCTGCAGCACAGGCCGGCGCACGTTGAGCACATAGCTCTGGAATCCCGATGGCAGCTTGTTGCTGAACTCGCCCTTGACCAGCTCGCCCCGGTCGAAACGCTTGCCGTACAGGCGCCGCGCCCAGTCGCCGGCGCTGTAAAAGCGCATGAGGTCGAACTCCCCGGCCTTCAGCGCCTCCAGCCTTGCCGTGTTGTCGCGGTAGATCTTGACGGAGATGCGATCGAAATTGGCCGTGCCCACGCGCACAGGCAGATCACGGCCCCAGTAGTCCGGGTCACGCACATAGGTGATGTCCTTGCCGAATCGCACGGGACCTATCTTGTAGGGCCCGCTGCCGATGGGCGTGTCCGTCACCACCTGGTCGAAGGGCTTGGCCTTGCCGTTTTCCACGCCCCAGTCGCGGCTGAACACTGGAATGGCCCCCACGGTCAGCGGCAATTCCCGGTTCGGCTGCTTGAAGCGAAAGCGCACGGTGCGCTCGTCCAGCACATCGACGCCCGCCACATCGAAGAACAGCGTTCTGTAGCCGGGCAGTGCATGCGGGCCCACCAGCGTGTCATAGCTGAACTTGACATCGGCGGCCAGCACGGGCTTTCCGTTGTGAAAGCGTGCCTGGGGCCGCAACCGGAATGTGGCGGACAGGCCGTCGGCCGCGGCCTGCACATCCTCGGCCAGCAATCCGTAGCCGGTGGCGGTCTCGTCCAGCGAGGGCCACAGCAAGGTGTCGAACATCAGCTCCGCCAGATAGGCGGGCGACGACCCCTTGATGGTGAACGGGTTGTATTTGTCAAAGGTGGAGATGCGCAGATTGCTCACCAGGCGCAGCTCGCCGCCCTTGGGGGCCTTGGCGTTGACATAGTCGAAATGGCTGAAGCCCTCGGCATAGCGGGGCTCGCCCCACAGGGCATAGGCATGCGAGCCCCAGGCCGGCACACACGCCGAGGCCAGCAGCAGCGAAGAAATCATCCAATGGCGCATGCGACAATTCTGCACCACGCAGCCAGCCCTTCCGCTGGCAAACGCTGACGCGGGCCCCGGCCGTCGCCGCCAGCTGGTGCGCACTTCCACTCACTTTCTCTGGAGAACAACAATGGGCTTTCTCGCCGGTAAAAAACTGCTGATCACGGGCGTTCTGTCCAACCGCTCCATCGCCTACGGCATCGCCAAGGCCTGCCATGCACAGGGCGCGGAGCTGGCCTTCAGCTATGTGGGCGAGCGCTTCAAGGACCGCATCACCGAGTTCGCCGCCGAATTCGACTCCAAGCTGATCTTTGACTGCGACGTGGCAGACGATGCCCAGATCGACAAGCTGTTCGCCGACCTTGGCGCGACCTGGGGCAAGTTCGACGGCTTCGTGCACAGCATCGGCTTTGCACCGCGCGAGGCCATCGCCGGCAACTTCCTGGACGGCCTGTCGCGCGAAGGCTTCAAGATCGCGCACGACATCAGCGCCTACAGCTTCCCGGCCATGGCCAAGGCGGCCCTGCCCTACCTCAACGACAAGTCCTCGCTGCTGACGCTGTCGTACCTGGGCGCGCTGCGCTCCATCCCCAACTACAACACCATGGGCCTGGCCAAGGCATCGCTGGAAGCCTCGGTGCGCTACCTGGCCGAGGCCGTGGGCCGCACGGCAGACGGCCGCGCCATCCGCGCCAACGGCATCTCGGCCGGTCCCATCAAGACCCTGGCCGCCTCGGGCATCAAGGACTTCGGCAAGCTGCTGGGCCGCGTGGCCGATGCATCGCCGCTGCGCCGCAACGTGACCATCGAGGACGTGGGCAATGTGGCCGCCTTCCTGCTGTCGGACCTCGCCTCGGGCGTGACGGCCGAGATCACCTACGTGGACGGCGGCTTCAGCCAGACTGCAGGCCTGTCGGCCGACCAGGTCTAAGTCAACGCCAGACTGCGACCCGCCCCGCAGGCATTGCCGCCTGCGGGGCTTTTTTTCGCCTGGAATCCAGGCATCCGCATCCTGCCGATGCGCGAAAGGGAATACACATCGGATCGCATACGGTCATTTTTGTTTTGAATGAGAATGATTCTCATGAATAATACAATTCTCAGATCAATATCAAAGAACCTCTGAAAACCTCGGAGCCAGCAGATATGCAAGCAACCTCTGACCTCAGTCTGCCCTCTCCCGTCCCGGCACCCTCCGAAGCATCCCTGAATCAATGGGAACAGCTGGCGCGCCGCGCCCATGGGCATTTCCATGCAGGCCAGATCGAGAGCGCGCTCGCCATGCAGATGAAGGCCCTGCATGTGGCGCAGCGCCTCATCGCCGGCCCGCTGCTGGCGGAACACGCCGATCACTGCATGGCCGCCTGGGTGGTCTCCCACCACAACCTTGCCGAGTTGCTGGCATTGCGCCAGCAGCCCGCACTGGCCATCGAATACCTGTGCGAGGCGCACCAGGGCCTGCTGGCCCTGGGTGATGCGCGCCACTATGCGGCCGCCGTGTGCAGCGCCGCCTGGCGCCATATGCGCGAAACCCATTCAGCCCTGCTGCAGTGGCAGCGCCAGCACGGCAGCCAGCCCCGCATCGATGCGGCGCTTCAGGCCTCGGCCCGCGTCTTCGACTGCACAGCCACGGCCCTGCCGCCCCGGCTGGCGCATTGATTGCCGCCGCACAGGCATCGCAACGCACCGATTTTTTCCCCGTAGTCCCTGAAAGAAACCACATGAGCAACTACACCCTGCCTCCCCTGAACTACGCCTACGACGCGCTGGAGCCCCATATCGATGCGCAGACCATGGAGATCCACTACACCAAGCACCATCAGGCCTATGTGAACAACCTGAATGCCGCGCTCAAGGACACGCCGCACGGCAGCCAGCCCGTGGAGCAGTTGATCGCCGACCTGTCCCTGCTGCCCGAAGGCGTTCGCGGTGCCGTGCGCAACAACGGCGGCGGGCACGCCAACCACAGCCTGTTCTGGACCGTGATGGCCCCCGTGGACCAGGGCGGCGGCGGTGCTCCCTCGGGCGAACTGGCACAGGCCATTGACCGTGAACTGGGCGGCTTCGATGCCTTCAAGGCCGCCTTCACCCAGGCCGCGCTCACGCGCTTTGGCAGCGGCTGGGCCTGGCTGGTGGTGGGCAAGGACGGCAAGCTGGCCGTGGAAAGCAGCGGCAACCAGGACAGCCCGCTGATGGCCGGCATCGGCTCCGGCGCCACCCCCATCCTGGGCCTGGACGTGTGGGAACACGCCTACTACCTCAAGTACCAGAACCGCCGCCCTGAATACATCGCGGCGTTCTACAACGTAGTCAACTGGGCCGAAGTGGCCCGCCGCTACGCCGCCGCACGCGGCTGAACGGTCCGCAACGCCAACCTCTGACCTCGACCAGCATGGATCTGCCACAACGCTTCCGCTCCAAGACCAGCGTACGGTCCAACATCCGCCTGTGGATAGGCCTGGCCATCATGATGGCCGGCGCCTGGGCGCTCACCAGCCAGTTCTGGGCCTACGCCCAGAACCATCCGGTGGTCTTCCAGGCCCTGGCCGGAGGCTCGGCCGCCGCGCTGGCGACCGCACTGGGCACCGTGCCCGTGATGCTGTCCCAGCGCCTGTCCGAGCGCACGCAGGACACCCTGTTCGGCTTTGGCGCCGGGGTCATGCTGGCCGCCTGCGCCTTCTCGCTGATCCTGCCGGGACTGGAGGCCGTGCGCACCCAGGAACTGTTCGGTGGCGGCAGCTGGGCGGCTGGCGGGGTCATAGGTTCGGCCATCCTGATGGGCGGTGCCGCCCTCATGCTCATGGACAGGCTCCTGCCCCATGAGCACTTCATCAAGGGCCGCGAAGGCCTGGACCCGCAAGGCGCGCGCAAGCTGCAGCGCACCTGGCTGTTCGTCTTCGCCATCACCCTGCACAACCTGCCCGAAGGCCTGGCCATCGGCGTGGGCTATGCGGGCAACGACGGATTGCGCGCCAATGCGCTGGCCACGGGCATTGCCATACAGGATGTGCCCGAAGGCCTGGTGGTGGCCGTGGCCCTGCTGGCCGCAGGCTACAAGCGCAGCTTTGCCGTGTTGCTGGGCATGGCCTCCGGCCTGGTGGAGCCCGTGGGCGCCGTGCTGGGGGCAGCCATCGTGAGCGGCTCGGCAGCCATGCTGCCCTGGGGCCTGGGCTTTGCAGCGGGCGCCATGCTGTTCGTGATCAGCCACGAAATCATTCCCGAGTCGCACCGCAAGGGCCATGAAGCCTTTGCCACGGGCGGCCTCATGCTGGGTTTCGTGCTGATGATGGTGCTGGACACGGCCCTGGGCTGAGCCAGCGTACCGCGCACGCCTGGCTCAGGGCAGCAAAAGCCCCAGGTCCCGCGCCGCCGCCAGCACATGGCGGGCGTGGCGCTCTTCATAGCGGTGGGCTGGCATGGTCAGTGTCAGCGCCGCTGCCAATTCCCCATCGCGCTTGAACACGGGGGCCGAAATCCCGGCGATCTCGCGGTGCCTGTCTCCCACCATGGCGCAGTAGCCATCAGCGCGCACACGGGCCAGTTGCGTGCGGCTGCCGCCGCGCGATGCGGCATACAGCTCGGCATCGAAAGCCGACAGCACGCGCCCGCCTGCGCCCTGGCCCAGCGGCAGCAGATCGCCCGTGCGTGCATGGTCGCGCACGGGATGGGGCGAATCCACGCGGTACAGGCACAGCCGGTCCTGGCCCTGGCGCACGTGGTAGGCCGCACTTTCGCCCGTGGCCTGCACCAGGGTGCGCAGCACGGGCATGACCACGCTGTCCAGCGAGAAATGCCGGGCATAGACGGTGTTCAGCCGCGCCACGGCCGCGCCCACGGCGTAGCGGCCGTCATCCATGCGCAGCACCCAGCCGCCATGCTCCAGCGAGGCCAGCAGCCGCAGCACGGTGCTCTTGTACAGGCGCGTGCGCTCCGACAACTGGGCCAGCGTCAGCCCGTCGTCGCCGTCGCGAAACGCTGCCAGCAGGCTCAAGGCCCTGTCCACGGCCGCCACGCCGCCCGGCGCGGCGTTCTCGTCGGCCACCGATTCCGTCACTGATTTGCGAGGCATAAAAAGGCACCCAAGGGAAAACCCCAGGCACGCAGGCTTGACGATGGCGCGTGCAGCAGGGAATATTTCAATAGAAAGAATACAGTTCTATCTATTAGAACCACACAGAACCCCGATGTCAACAGGTGAATCCGCCACCATCGACACCCACCACCGGATGCAACTGCCCATGTCCTCCCACCGTTTTGACGTACTCATCAGTGAAGTCGGCCCGCGCGATGGCCTGCAGTCCGTGGCCTCCACCATGTCCACGGCGCACAAGCTGGCCTGGATCGCCGCGCTGGCCCATGCAGGCCTGCAGGAGATCGAGGTCGGCTCCTTCGTCTCGCCCAAGCTGCTGCCGCAGATGGCCGACGCGGCCGAGGTGGTCGCCCAGGCCATCACCCTGCCCGGCGTCACCGTGATGGCACTGGCCCCCAATCTGCGCGGCGCCGAGGCCGCGCTGCGCGCCGGCGCCCACAAGGTCACGCTGCCCGTCTCGGCCAGCCCCGCGCACTCCATGGCCAATGTGCGCAAGACGCCCATGCAGATGGTGGACGAGGTGCGGGCCATTGCCGCGCTGCGCGACGAGATCGCGCCGCAGGCCCTGATCGAGGCGGGCATCTCCACGGCATTCGGCTGCACGCTGCAGGGGCTGGTGCCGGAGGACGAAGTGATTGCACTGGCCCTGGCCTGCGTGGCGGCGGGCGCCGATGAATCGGGCCTGTCCGACACCACGGGCATGGCCAACCCGGCCCAGGTGCGGCGCCTGTTCACACGGCTGCGCGCCGAGCTGGGCGAACATGCAGGCGCGGCCCACATGCACAATACGCGCGGCCTGGGCCTGGCCAACTGCCTGGCCGCCTACGAGGCAGGCGTGCGCACCTTTGACGCCTCGCTTGCCGGCCTGGGCGGCTGCCCGTATGCGCCCGGAGCCTCGGGCAACGTGGTCACCGAAGACCTGGTCTTCATGTTCGAGGCCATGGGCATCCGCACCGGCGTGGACATCGATCGCCTGATCGCCGCCCGCCAGCCGCTGGCCGCAGGCCTGCCCGGTGAGGAGCTGCACGGCATGACGCCGCTGGCCGGCCTGCCCAAGGGCTTTGTGCCCCGCATCTACGCACCGGCCTGAGCCGCAGCGACAACCCCCACATTCATTCACCGTTTTTCCATGAGCCAACCCACCTCCCCCGACACGGCCGCAGGCCAGACCGCGCCACTGCCCTACGCAGGCATCCGCGTGGTCGAGTTCACCCACATGGTCATGGGCCCCTCCTGCGGCATGATGCTGGCCGACCTGGGCGCCGAAGTCATCAAGATCGAGCCCGTGGGCCACGGCCGCGACGGCGATGCCACGCGCAAGCTGCTGGGCTCGGGCTCGGGCTTTTTCCCGCTGTTCAACCGCAACAAGAAAAGCCTGACGCTGGACCTGCAGACCGAGGAAGGCAAGCAGGCCGCGCTGCGCCTGATCGCCACGGCCGACGTGGTCTGCGAGAACTTCAAGCCCGGCACCATGCGCAAGCTGGGCCTGGACTACGACAGCCTCAAGGACCGCTTCGAGCGCCTCATCTACGTGAGCCACAAGGGCTTTCTGCCCGGCCCCTACGAGCACCGCACGGCGCTGGACGAAGTGGTGCAGATGATGGGCGGCCTGGCCTACATGACGGGCCGCCCCGGCGACCCGCTGCGCGCCGGTGCCAGCGTCAACGACATCATGGGCGGCATGTTCGGCGCCATGGGCGCGATGGCTGCCCTGGCCCAGCGCGAGAAGACCGGGCGCGGCCAGGAAGTGCAAAGCGCGCTGTTCGAGAACAACATCTTCCTGGTCGCCCAGCACATGATGCAGTTCGCCGTCACCGGCAAGCCGGCCGCGCCCATGCCGGCACGCATCTCGGCCTGGGCCATCTATGACGTGTTCGAAGTCCGGGACGGCGAGCAGATCTTCCTGGCCGTGGTCAGCGATGGCGCCTGGCGCCTGTTCTGCGACGCCTTCGGCCTGGGCAAGCTGCGCGACGATCCGCGCCTTGGCAGCAACAACGACCGCGTGCTGGCGCGCAGCTGGCTGATGCCGCTGCTGCGCGAGAAGATGGCCCCGCACAGCGCCGCCCACATTGCGGAGATCTTCGAGAAGAACGGCCTGCCCTTCGCGCCCATTGCACGCCCGCAGGACCTGCTGGAAGACCCGCACCTGAACGCCACGGGCGCGCTGGCCCCCATCACCCTGCCCGATGGCCGCGAGACCAAGACCGTGCTGCTGCCCTTCACGCTGGACGGCAAGCGCCTGGATGTGCGCCTGTCGCCCCCGCGCCTGGGAGAGCACAGCCTGGAGATCCTCACCGCCCTGGGCTACAGCAGCGAGCAGGCCCTGGCCCTGGCCCGGGGCGACGCCACCGACAGCCACGCCAAGGCTTCCCACTGACGCCAGGCTGAGCCACTGAAGGCGCCGCCGTCCACCCGGCGCGCGGCGCCCCTGCAACCTTGCACCCCATCCACCCCACACCGGACGACGCTTGCCGCGCGCCCGGCGGGGAGGCCTTTTCCCAAAAATTCCCGGAGACAACACCATGCCCGCCACCCACCGCAACCCGGCCGCCCAAAAACAGATACAGACACTGACACAGACCCAGGCCCGCCCTTGTTCCGCCCCGCGCCGCCAGTTGCTGCTGTGCGCCCTGCCCGCATTGGCTGCCGCCCTGCTCCCGCTGGCGGCCCAGGCCCAGCCTGACCACTGGCCCTCACGCGCCGTGCGCATGGTCGTGCCCTACACGCCGGGCGGCGGCACGGACGCGGTCGCGCGCCAGATCAGCGAGCGCGTGGGCACGCTGAACAAATGGACCGTGGTCGTGGACAACAAGCCCGGCGCGGGCGGCAACATCGGCCTGGATGCCGTGGCAAAGTCCGCGCCGGATGGCTATACCTTCGGCATGGGCCAGACCGCCAACCTCGCCATCAACCCCGCCCTGCTGCCCAGCATGCCCTTCAACCCGCGCACCGACCTGATCCCCGTGGCCCTGGTCGCCGCCCAGCCCACGGTGCTGGTCGTGCCGCAGGACTCGCCATGGAAGTCGGTGCAGGACCTGGTCAAGGCCGCCAAGGCCGACCCGGGCGGCATCCGCCAGGGCCTGGCATCGACGGGCACGGTAGGCCACCTGGCCGGCGAGATGCTGGCCTTCAAGGCCGGCATCCAGGTGCTCAACGTGCCCTACAAGGGCGCAGCGCCGGCCGTGACCGACCTGCTGGGCAAGCAGACGCACTACATGTTCGGCACGCCCCAGGCCGTCTATCCGCTGCTCAAGGGCGGCAAGCTGCGCGCCCTGGCCGTGACCTCGGCCAAGCGCCTGCCCATCCTGCCCGAGGTGCCCACCGTGGCCGAGTCGGGCTATGCAGGCTTCGAGGCCGTGGACTGGAAGCTCATCGTCGCGCCCAAGGGCACGCCGGCTGCCATCGTGCAGAAGATGAACACCGCCGTGAACGCGGCCCTGCAGCAGCCCGCCGTGCAGCAGCAACTGCAGGCCGAGGGCAGCACGGCCCTGGGCGGCAGCATCCAGGACGCGGCCCAATACCTGCTCAAGGAACAGACGGACTGGGCCGCGCTGATCCGCGACGCAAAGATACGCCTGGAGTGACCACGGAATAACAACGCCGCAGCGGCGCAATGAAAAAGGCGCGGAGCCCCTTTCGGGACCCGCGCCTTTTTTATGGGCCGTCAGCCGGACCGGCGATCAGATCGTGCGGCCGAAGGGACCATCGTCCCCCACCTGCACCATCTTGCGGCCGCGCGCAGGCTTGGCTGCGGTGCCGACTTCAGGCGCGGCGGGCTGCGCCTTGCGCGCTGCGGGGCGCTTGGCAGGCGCCTTGACCCCGGTGACCGCGGCGGCCTTGGCAACCTTGCCGGCCGGCTTGGCTGCCGGTTTCGCGGCTGCCTTGGCAACTGTCTTGGCGGCTGCCTTGCCAGCTGTCTTGGCGGCTGCCTTGGCCGCAGGCTTGGCTGCCGTCTTCACGGCCTTTTTCGCAGCAGGCTTGCCACCTGCCGGCGTCTTGCGGGCCGGCGCGGTCCCGGCCACGCAGTCGGCGTAGTAGCGCACTTCGCCATCTTCGCTTTGCAGTTCCACCAGGCCGTGGATGTCGGTCTCGAAGCCCGGGCACTCCTTGGCGAACTCGCGCGCAAACAGCAAGTAGTCCACGATCTTGCGGTTGAACACTTCGCCGGGAATCAGCAGCGGAATGCCGGGCGGGTACGGCGTGACCAGGCCCACGGTGATGCGGCCTTCCAGGTGGTCGATCTCCACGCGCTCGGTCTTGCGCTGCGCGATGTGGGCGTAGGCATCGGTGGGCTTCATGGCGGGCTGCAGGTCCGACAGGTACATCTCGGTCGTCAGGCGGGCGATGTCGTACTTGGCGTACAGCTGGTGCACGTGCTGGCACAGGTCGCGCAGGCCCATGCGCTCGTAGCGGCGGTGCTGCTGGCAGAACTCGGGCAGGATGCGCGCCAGCGGCTGGTTGCGGTCGTAGTCGTCCTTGAACTGCTGCAGCGCCGTCAGCATGGTGTTCCAGCGGCCCTTGGTGATGCCGATGGTGAACATGATGAAGAACGAGTACAGGCCCGTCTTCTCCACCACCACGCCGTGCTCGGCCAGGTACTTGGTCACGATGGAGGCGGGGATGCCCGTGTCCGAGAAATCGCCGTCCAGGTCCAGGCCCGGCGTCACGATGGTGGACTTGATCGGGTCCAGCATGTTGAAGCCGTCGGCCAGCTCGCCGAAGCCGTGCCAGTTGTCGAACTCCTTGCCGTTCTTGGCCTTGGAGCGCTTGGGCGCCGCGTCATGGCCGCGGATGATCCAGTCCTGGGCCGAGCCCACGCCTTCATCGGCCAGCTTCTCGGGACCCCAGACCTCGAACCACCAGTCGTCGTCGCCGAACTCGTCCTCCACTTTGCGCATGGCGCGGCGGAAGTCCAGCGCTTCCAGAATGGACTCCTCCACCAGGGCCGTGCCGCCGGGCGGCTCCATCATCGCGGCGGCCACGTCGCAGCTGGCGATGATGCTGTACTGCGGGCTGGTCGAGGTGTGCATCAGGTACGCCTCGTTGAACAGGTGGTGGTCCAGCTTTTCGGTCTGGCTGTCCTGCACCAGCACATGCGAGGCCTGGCTGATGCCGGCCAGCAGCTTGTGGATGGACTGCGTGGCATACACCACCGAGTGCTTGGGGCGCGCGCGCTTCTTGCCCATGGCGTGGTAGCTGCCATAGAACGGGTGGAAAGCCGCGTGCGGCAGCCAGGCCTCATCGAAGTGCAGGTTGGCCACATAGCCGTCCAGCATGCTCTTGATGGTCTCGGTGTTGTAGAGCACGCCGTCGTAGGTGGACTGCGTCAGCGTCAGCACGCGCGGCTTGACCGTCTTGGCATCCACGCCCTTGAGCAGCGGATTGGCCGCGATCTTGGCCTGGATGGACTCCACCGAGAACTCGCTTTGCGGGATCGGGCCGATGATGCCGAAGTGGTTGCGCGTGGGCTTGAGGAACACCGGAATCGCACCCGTCATGATGATGGAGTGCAGGATGGACTTGTGGCAGTTGCGGTCCACCACGACCACGTCGCCGGGCGCCACGGCGTGGTGCCACACGATCTTGTTCGACGTGGACGTGCCGTTGGTCACGAAGTAGCAATGGTCGGCATTGAAGATGCGGGCGGCATTGCGCTCGCTCTCGCCGATGGCGCCGTTGTGGTCCAGCAGCTGGCCCAGCTCCTCCACCGCGTTGCACACGTCGGCGCGCAGCATGTTCTCGCCGTAGAACTGGTGGTACATCTGGCCCACGGGGCTTTTCAGGAAGGCCACGCCGCCCGAGTGACCGGGGCAGTGCCAGCTGTAGGAGCCGTCTTCCGCATAGTCCAGCAGCGCCTTGAAGAACGGCGGCTGCACGCCTTCCAGGTAGCTCTTGGCTTCGCGGATGATGTGCTTGGCCACGAACTCCGGCGTGTCCTCGAACATGTGGATGAAGCCGTGCAGCTCGCGCAGGATGTCGTTGGGCAGGTGGCGGCTGGTCTTGGTCTCGCCGTAGATGTAGATCGGCACATCGGCGTTCTTGCGGCGCACTTCGCCGATGAAGCTGCGCAGGCTGTGGATCACGGGATCGGTTCCGCCATCGCCCAGCGAGAACTCCTCGTCATCGATGGACAGAATGAAGGCACTGGCCCGGCTTTGCTGCTGCGCGAATTGCGACAGGTCGCCGTAGCTGGTCACGCCCAGCACCTCGAAACCTTCTTCCTCGATGGCCTGGGCCAGGGCGCGGATGCCCAGGCCCGAGGTGTTCTCGGAGCGGTAGTCCTCGTCGATGATGACGATGGGAAAGCGAAACTTCATGGGGGCAGCCTCCGTAACCTGAGCGGGCCAAAAAACGAAACAGGCGCGAAGTGTAAGGAATATCCTTATTGCGCCTTTGAAGCGTGCGGATTTTCACCCAGAATGTGCTGCACTAAACACAAGCAACTGTCACAAAGGGAGTCTCACGCATGGAATATTCCACCATCTGGTGGCTAGTCGCCGGCGCCTTGGTCATCGCCGAGCTGCTGACCGGCAGCTTCTATCTGCTGATGCTGGCGCTGGGCGCCATCGTCGGCGCGCTGTGCGCGCATGCGGGCCTGGCGCCCATTGCACAGATCATCATCGCCGCCGCGCTGGGCAGCGCCTTCGTGCTGGCCTGCTATCTGGTGCGCCGCCGCCAGCCCAGCCGCCAGCCGGCATCGAGCAACCGCGATGTCAACCTCGACATAGGCGAGTCCGTCATGGTCGAGCAATGGAATTCCGACGGCACGGCCCAGGTCCGCTACCGTGGCGCCCAATGGACCGTGATCGGCCGCCCGGGCAACCTGCCCTCGGCCGGCATGCACCGCGTGGCCGAGGTTGTCGGCAACCGGCTGCTCGTGGACAAGCTCTGAGCCACCGCTTCGCCTCTTGCGCACACCTGGGGATGCAGTCCTCGCGCCCCTTCGCCTCACCCTCTTGTTTCACTGAACGCCCTCCGGGCTTGGAGACACCATGGAAATCGCCATCGTCATCGCCGTCATCGCGGCCATCTTCATCGCACGATCCGTCAAGGTCGTGCCCCAGCAGCACGCCTGGGTCAAGGAACGCCTTGGCAAGTACGCCGGCACGCTCACGCCGGGCCTGAACTTCCTCGTGCCCTTCGTGGACCGCGTGGCCTACAAGCACAGCCTCAAGGAAATCCCGCTGGATGTGCCCAGCCAGGTCTGCATCACGCGCGACAACACCCAGCTGCAGGTGGACGGCATCCTCTACTTCCAGGTCACCGATCCCATGCGCGCCAGCTACGGCTCGTCCAACTACATCATGGCCGTCACCCAGCTGGCCCAGACCTCGCTGCGCAGCGTGATCGGCAAGCTCGAGCTGGACAAGACCTTCGAGGAGCGCGACATGATCAATGCCCAGGTGGTCTCCGCCATCGACGAGGCCGCGCTCAACTGGGGCGTGAAGGTACTGCGCTATGAAATCAAGGACCTGACGCCGCCGGCCGAAATCCTGCGCTCCATGCAGGCCCAGATCACGGCCGAGCGCGAAAAGCGCGCCCTGATCGCCGCCTCCGAAGGCCGCCGCCAGGAACAGATCAACATCGCCACCGGCGAGCGCGAAGCCTTCATCGCACGCTCCGAAGGCGAGAAGCAGGCCGTCATCAACAAGGCCCAGGGCGAGGCCGAATCCATCAAGGCCGTGGCCGACGCCACGGCCCAGGCCATCGAACGCGTGGCCAACGCCATCCGCCAGCCCGGCGGCGAACAGGCCGTGCAGCTCAAGGTGGCCGAAAAGGCCGTCGAGGCCTACAGCCAGGTGGCATCGGACGCCACCACCACCTTGATCGTTCCCAGCAACATGACCGAGGTATCGAGTCTGATCACCTCGGCCATGAAGATGATCCAGACCGGGCAGCGCACCAGCTGAGATCTGCCGGAACCCCACCAAGAACGGGCCATCGCGGCCCGTTTTTCATTGCGCGCCGGTCTGCTGCACCAGTGCCATGGCGAAGCGCCCATGGCCCACGGACCAGTCCGAGTAGTCGTTCTCATGCATGAAGATGAACACATCGGCCGGCGCAACCCCGGCCCCCTCGTGCAGGTTGCGCGCAATGGCCGCATACAAGGCCTTCTTCATCGCGTCGCTGCGTCCGCGCCGCATGGTGATCTCGACCACCACCACCGCATCCGAACGCGCCACCCCGTTGAAACTGCGGCTGAACGCGAACTGCCCGGGAGCGTACGGGTGCACCATGTTGAACAGCTCGTCCTCGGGCATGCCAATGCCTTGCACCAGCGCCTGGTGGATGCCCTGCACGACGGCATCGCGCTGGGAAGTGGAGGTGGACTGGGGCAGATAGGTGTGGACGAAGGGCATGGTGCTATGTGCTTTGGGATCGAATGGAGAGGGAGAGTCCGGCCAGAATCCACGCAGGATTGCCGGCCGAATCGGCAAATCTATCCACCGGCCCATTGCCTGAAAAGCGATGATTTGGCCGGTTCTATGTACCTGGAACTCACATAGCCTCCACCCGCCCGTGACCCGACTCGTGACCCGACTCATGACCCCACCCATGACCCACCGCCTGCCCCCGCTGGCCGCCCTGCGCGCCTTTGAAGCTGCCGCACGCCTGGGCCGCATGACGGCGGCGGCAGACGAGCTGTGCGTCTCGCCCGGCGCCGTCAGCCGCCAGGTACGGCAGCTGGAGCAGCACCTAGGCCTGGCGCTGTTCGCGGGCACCAAGGCCCGCCCCACGCTCACCGCAGCGGCGCGCACCCTGCAGCCCGCGCTCACCCAGGCCTTCGAGCAGATCCAGGAGGCGGTGCGCAGCCTGGGCGACGCCCACGAAGGCCCGCTGGACGTGGCCTGCTTCAGCACCTTCACCGTCAAATGGCTGATCCCCCGGCTGTTCGACTTCCACGCGCACCACCCCGGCATCGAGGTGCGCCTGCGCACCACGGACACCGGCACCGACGCTGCACGCGAAGGCTGCGACCTGCTCATCACGGCCATCCCCACCGACAGCAGCGGCAACAGCGGCCAGGCCATTGCAGACGACGAGAGGGCCCTGCCGCTTTTCGACGAATACCTGGGCCCCGTGATGTCCCCCGCAATGGCCGGGCCTGTCGCGCGGCCCCAGGACCTGGCCAGCCTCCCCTTGCTGCACACGCGCGGCCGGCGCGATGCCTGGGACCTGTGGGCCGCCTCCATGGACATGGCCCCGCCCGCAGCGGCAGGCCCCGTCTACGAGCACTACTACTTCACGCTGGAAGCGGCGCTGCGCGGCCTGGGTGCAGCCGTTGCTCCCTGGCACCTGGTGATGGACGACGTGCAGGCCGGCCGCCTGCTGGCACCCTTCGGCTTCACGGCCTCCGGCTACCGCTACCTGGCACTGCGCCGCAGCACCGCCGCGCCTGCCCGGCTCGACACCCTGTGCACGTGGCTGCAGGCGCAGGTGCGGGCCATGCCGCAAGTGCCAGCCGTCCAAGGCATGCCGATCACGCAGGCAGGCAACTTCGCCGCCGCCCCCAAAAATCGATGCTAGAATCGCGGTCTTCGGAGAGGTGGATGAGCGGTTTAAGTCGCACGCCTGGAAAGCGTGTGTGGGCTAATCCCCACCGCGGGTTCGAATCCCGCCCTCTCCGCCAAAATGATCTAAGCCCTTGATTGATTCAATCAAGGGCTTTTTTCTTTGTGCAGCGTGTGACCGCACGACAGGCATCAGGCGAACCCGCTCCTGATCGCAGCGGGTTCGATTCAGGCCTGCCGCCCGGCCTACCTGAGCCGTGGCTGCACGATGATCTTCACCGCCGATTCGTTATTGTGAATCAGCGTATCAAAGCCCTGCGCCACCAGGTCATCGAGCTGGATGCGCTGGGTGATGAAGGGCTCGAGGTTGATCTTGCCCTCCTCGACCAGCTTGATGGTTTCCTGGTGGTCGTTGCAGTAGGCAATGGTGCCGCGCACGTCCAGCTCCTTCATGACCACGCTGTGCACGTTGATGGTGGCCGGATGGCTCCAGATGGACACGATCACCACCACGCCCGTGGCCTTCGTCACGGCCACCAGCGTGTCCAGCACCTTGTTCACGCTGGAGCACTCGAACGACACATCCACGCCCTTGCCGCCGGTGAGCTTCATCACCTCGGCCACCACGTCCACTTCGGAGGGGTCCAGGATGTGATCGGCCACGCCCGATTCACGCGCCTTCTGCTTGCGCTTGGCGCTCAGTTCGGTGATGACCACCGTCAGGCCCTTGGCCTTCAGGATGGCGGACAGCAGCAGGCCGATGGGGCCTGCGCCGCCGACCAGCGCCACATCACCCGCCTTCGCGCCGCTGCGGGTGTAGGCATGGTGGCCCACGGACAGCGGCTCGATCAGCGCGGCCTGGTCCAGTGGAATGGCATTGGAGATCGGGTGCACCCAGCGGCGCTTGACCGCAATCCGCTCGGACAGCCCGCCGCCACGCCCGCCCAGGCCGATGAAATTCATGTCCTTGGACAGGTGGTAGTGGTCGCCCGGCCCCGTGGGCACGTCGTCGGCCACGATGTAGGGCTCCACCACGACGTGCTGACCGACCTTGATATCGTCGACGCCCGCGCCCACGGCGTACACCACGCCGGAGAACTCGTGCCCCATGGTGATGGGTGCGGACTCGCCCGAGATGGGGTGCGGATGGCCGCAGGGCGGAATGAAGATCGGCCCTTCCATGAACTCATGCAAATCCGTGCCGCAGATGCCGCACCAGGCCACCTCGATGCCCACGGTGCCGGGCTCCACCACGGGTTCGGGGATGTCTTCGATGCGGATGTCGCCCCGGTCGTAGAAACGTGCTGCTTTCATGATTGAACTTTCTGTTTTGCAAGGCTGGGTTGGCGGGCGGCACAGCCGCCCCATGGCGATTATTCGGCCTTACCGCAGGTGATGAACTTGCTGCAGGTCATAGACACGCACTGGCAGGCCTTCCTGCCGCGCCTTGAGCTGCAGCGCCAGGTACAGCGAGTAGTGGCGCGACTGGTGCAGGTTGCCGCCGTGGAACCACAGCGCCTCTTGCTGCGTGGGCTTCCACATGTTGCGCTGCTCACCCTCCCACGGTCCCGGGTCCTTGGTGGTGTCCGAGCCCAGGCCCCAGACCTTGCCCACCTTGTCTGCCACCTCCTGGCTGATCAGGTCGGCCACCCAGCCGTTCATGGAGCCATAGCCGGTCGCGTAGACCACCAGGTCCGCCGGCAGCTCGGTGCCATCGGCCAGCACCACCGCGTTTTCCGACAGGTGGCTGATCTGCTTGCCCGCCTGCAGCTTGATGCTGCCGTCGATCACCAGATCGCAGGCCCCCACGTCGATGTAGTAGCCCGAGGCGCGGCGCAGGTACTTCATGAAAAGGCCGGAGTCGTCATCACCGAAGTCCAGCATGAAGCCGGTCGCCTCCAGCTGGCGGTAGAAGTCCGCGTCGCGCTCGCGGATGCGGTCGTACACCGGCACCTGGAAGTCGGCCATGATGCGGTAGGGCAGCGAGGCGAAGATCAGGTCCGCCTTCCTGGTCGTCACGCCGCTGGCCACGGCGCGCTCCGAATACAGGTCGCCCAGGCCGATGTCCATCAGCGAATCGGAGCGCACGATGTGCGTGGACGAGCGCTGCACCATGGTCACATCGGCGCCGTGCTCCCACAGGGCCGCGCAGATGTCGTGCGCCGAATTGTTGGCGCCGATCACCACCACCTTCTTGCCCGCATAGGCATCCGGGCCATGGTGCTGGGACGAGTGCTGCTGCTCGCCCTTGAAGACGTCCTGGCCCTTGATCTTGGGCACATTCGCCTTGCCCGACATGCCGGTGGCAAACACCACATGCTTGGGGCGCAGCACCTGCGTCTCGCCGTTGCGCTCCACGGTGACTTCCCATTCCTGCCTGTCCTCATCGAAGCGGGCGTTCAGGCAGTCGGTGGAGGGCCAGTAGTTGACCTCCATCACCTTGGTGTACATCTCCAGCCAGTCGCCGATCTTGTCCTTGGGCGCGAACACGGGCCAGTTGTCCGGGAAAGGCATGTACGGCAGGTGGTCGTACCAGACCGGGTCGTGCAGGCACAGCGATTTATAGCGGTTGCGCCACTGGTCGCCGGGGCGCGCCTGGCGGTCGATGACGATGTGCGATACCCCCAGCTGGCGCAGCCGCGCGCCCAGCGCAATGCCGCCCTGGCCGCCGCCGATGACGAGCACGAAAGGCTGCTTGTCACGGCCCAGCTCCTGGGCCTCCTGCTGTCGGCGCTCCAGCCAGGTCTGGCGGCCACGCCGGATGCCGTGCTCGGCCCCCATCGGGCGGCGCGTGCCCATGGGCTCCTCATGGCCCTTGAGCTCCTGGGCGGCCGTCAGCAGCGTCCAGATGCGCCCGTCCCTGATGCGGACATGGCCGCCGCCGCGCGCATGGCGCGTGTCGATCACGATCCAGGCGGACACCACGCCATCGGCCTCCTCCACCGTCTCGCGCTCGTCCAGCGAAAAGCGCACGGGCGCCGCGGCGTCCAGCTGCGCAGCCAGCATGTCGGCGATCTGGCTGCGCCCTTCCATGGTCTTGATGTTCCAGGTCAGCAGCACCAGGTCGCGCCAGTAGCATTCATCGGCGAACAGGCGGCTGGCGGCCGCGAAGTCGCGGTCTCCCAGGGCATGGTTGAGTTGGTCAAGCAGCGCCTTGGCGCGGGCGTTGGGCGTCGTATCGGTCATGGTTGTCTCCTTGATGCGGTCATGCCCGCTGGTTTTTCTTCGGGCAGGCCCTCTTACGCAATCACCATGCCAGGCAGGCCCGGCGGCAGGATGCGCCAGGCAAATCAAGGGGTTGCCTGCGCGCCTCCGGTACAAACCCTGCGCCTTGCACCCCGCTGCCCGGCGTTGCCGCCCGCGACAGGTGGGGCAGCCCTGCGACACCTGTCGCACCAGGCGTGCTGCAGCGCAGCAGGGGCAGTGGGTAAGTCTTGATTGGCGCTGCGCCGCACAGGGCACAGAATCGTCTGCGGCACGTTCAAAGCCCGCATCGACTCCACGCCATGCCCCTGCAGTCCTACGCCTCGCACATCCAGGAAATCGAAGCCTTCGGCCTGGGCTACTCCAACCGCGGGCAGGAGCGCGACCGCGCCGTGCTGCGCAGCTGGCGCCGGTGCATCGATTCCCACCGGCTTGACCCGGCGCATACCAGCGAAGCCCACATCGTGACCGACGGCCAGCTGCGCGCGCACCGCGAGGAGTCCGAGCCGCTGATCCACATCGCCCGCCATGCGCTGGAGCGGCTGTACCAGCAGCTCAAGGGCCTGGACTACGTGCTGCTGTTGGCGGACCGGCACGGCGTGGCCGTGGACTTCCTCGGGCACGAGGCCGACGCTGGCGACCTGCGCCGCGCAGGCCTGTACCTGGGCGCGCAGTGGCGCGAGGACCACTCGGGCACCTCGGCCGTGGGCGCCTGCCTGGAAACGGGCGAGGCGCTGACCGTGCACCAGAGCGACCATTTCGACTTCACCCACACCGGCCTGTCCTGCACGGCCGCGCCCATCTACGACATGCACGGCGAACTCGCTGCGGTGCTGGACCTATCGCTGCTGCGCTCGCCCGCCGAGCGGGCCAGCCAGAACCTGGCGCTGAACCTCGTCGTGGCCGCCGCGCGTCGCGTGGAGCAGGCCAACCTGATGGCCCAGTCCGGCCAGGACTGGGTGGTGCGCCTGGCGCAGTCGCCCGATTTCCTCGACGTCGATCCCGATGCCTCCATCAGCGTGGACTCACGGGGCCGCATCCGCGCCATGACCCACGCAGGCGCCCGCCTGCTGGTGGCCGCAGCGCAGCTGGACTGGCGCCAGCGCCACAAGCTCATCGGCCAGCCGCTGGAGCACTTCTTCGACGTGGACCTGCGCCACCTGCCCGAGCTGCGCCGCCATCGCCCGGCGCAGGAGCGCATCATCCGCGCCCGCGACGGCAGCATCCTCTTCGCCCATGCCATGGAGCCACAGCGCCCGACACGCCGCCTGCGCGCGCAGGCCATGCCGGCGCAGCCCCCGCTGCCGGCAGCGTTGCAGGCGCTGGACACGGGCGATGCCAGGCTGCAGACGCTGCTGCGCAAGGCCGCACGGCTCGCGCCGCAAACGCTACCCATCCTGGTGCAGGGGGAGACCGGCGCAGGCAAGGAATACCTGGCCCGCGCGCTGCATGCCAGCAGCGGCCGCAGCGGCGCCTTCATCGCCATCAACTGCGCGGCCATTCCCGAGGCGCTGCTGGAAAGCGAGCTGTTCGGCTACCTGCCCGGCACCTGGACCGGCGGCGCCAGCAAGGGCCGCGAGGGCCTGATCGCCGCGGCGCACGAAGGCACGCTCTTCCTCGACGAGATCGGCGATATGCCACTGGCCCTGCAAGCGAAGCTGCTGCGTGTCCTGTCCGAATCCGAAATCACCCCGCTGGGCGCCCGCGCGCCACGGGCCGTGTCCGTTCGCGTCATCTCGGCCTCGCACCGCCCGCTGGCCGAACTGGTGCGGCGCGGCAGCTTCCGCGAAGACCTGCTTTACCGCCTCAATGCCGCCGAGCTGCAACTGCCCGCCCTGCGCCAGCGCAGCGACCTGCAGGCCATTGCCGACCAGATGCTGGCCACGCTGGGCAGCCATCTGCACCTGGGCGACGCGGCCCGCGCGCTGCTGGCCGCGCACGCCTGGCCCGGCAACCTGCGCGAACTGCACAACGCGCTGCGCTACGCCGCAGCCCTGTGCGGGAACGATGGCGACGGCAGCATCGAGCCCGACCACCTGCCCGACGCGCTGCACAATGCCCCGCCCTGCAGCGCCGCCCTGGCCAACAGCACCAGCAACACCAGTGAGCCCGCCGCACAGGCGCTGGAGCAACTGCTGGCCCAATGCCAGGGCAACGTCTCCGAGGCGGCGCGCCAGCTCGGCGTCAGCCGCTCCACCATCCACCGCCGCATCCAGCAGCTGCAGCTGGGCGTGCGGCATGCCCAATGGCGCGGGCCATAGGGCCATAGGGCCAAGCGCCAACGGGCAACGGGCAACCGGCAATCCCGAAGCGTCGCTGACACGGTGTTACAGGAGCTGCGGCGTTCACCAGTAGATTGGCGCGTTTCGTCCATTGCAGCCCCAAAAAAAGATGAAACCCAAGATCAACTTCATTGAACGCGAGCGCCTGTTCCGGCGGGAACTGAAACGGCGAAAGGTCAGGTTCCTGCCCATGCAGGTATTGCGCCGGCTGTTCGAGAAGGCAGGTGTCTGAGCCCTCCCCCCACGGCTGCAACAACTGGAGCAGGTCCGGCTGCGCATGCAGCCTCGTCAAACCCGCCGCATTCAGCGCTACACTGCCCGGCTCGCTGCCCATGGGCGATGCAATGAATACGGCCGGATGACTTGGCATGCATGGGCAGCTTTGGCTTTGGATTGCCCCAGAAAAACGGGAGAGTGGCTTGCCGATATACAGCTTGTCTTGTGCCAATTGCTCCGCTCCACTGGAGATTGGAAGTGACACGGAACGCTTCATCTGCGCGCATTGCGGAAGCGCCCAAATTCTTGAACGTCAAGGCGGAATCATTTCACTGAAAAAGGTGGAAAACTCCCTTCACGCCATCCAACGGGGCACGGATCGCACAGCGGCAGAACTGGCCATTCCAAGGCTGACGCAAGAAAAGCAGCAGATTCTTGCGCTGCGTGCACAAGCGTTGGAAGCCCATCAAAAGAAGCGTGCACACGCACGCGGCCGAAGGTTGAAGCTGGCCGGCATCAGCTTCCTCGTTCTGCTTCTTGCGGGTCCTACGGCGATAAACCAGATCAAGATGACTGCCCTCAACACTGCGCTCACGTTGGCGTGGATGCTTTCCTTGATCGTCATACCCGTTCTTGTTTTTCTAAAAACAAGGATGCCGCGGAGTACCTCCGCGCAAGTCATCAGTGATTACGACGCGCAACTGGCGTCGATTGAAGCCCACCTGCAGGCCAATCGCGCCATTGTTTCCACCCTGCCATCTTGATGTGATGGCTTGCGAAAACGCTTCGCAGGCCATCTCCATGGGTGCTCACGCCCTCATCAACTGATGCAGCAACTGGCTCAGATCCTCCTGCGAATACGGCTTGGCCAGCCGCGTCATTCCAGGCGGCAGCGCCGGGATGTCTGCAAAGCCGCTGGCCAGGATGAAATTCAAGCCTGGATACCGCTGCGCAATGTGTTCGGCCAGCTCGACGCCGTTCATGCCGGGCATGGCGTAGTCGGAGATGACCACGTCAAAGCGTGCCTGGCGCGCCAGCAGGTCGATGGCTTCCTGCCCGGCGCCGAGGGCCGTGACACGGTGGCCCAGGTCCTCCAGCAGGGCCGAGGCGTTGGCCAGCACCAGCGGGTCGTCGTCCACCAGCAGCACGTCCATGGGTCCCACGTCCTGCGTGCGCTGGGCGCCCAGGTGGCAGGCCGTGCTCTCGTCCTTGGAGATGGGCATCCACATCTCCACCGTGGTGCCGTTGCCCGGTGTGCTGTGCAGCACGAGCTTGCCGCCGGATTGGGCCACCAGCCCGTCCACCATGGCCAGGCCCAGACCGGTGCCCTTGCCCACGCCCTTGGTGGTGAAGAAGGGCTCGACCACGCGGGACAGCGTCTGCTCGTCCATGCCCTCGCCGGTGTCCTCCACGCGCACGCAGACATACGAGCCTGCGGCAAGGCCTGCAAGCTGGCGCGGCAGCATCGTTTCCACGGCCGCCGCGATCTTGATGACGCCGCCGCCCGGCATGGCGTCGCGCGAGTTGGCGACGAGGTTGAGCATGCTGCTCTCGAACTGGCTGGGGTCGGTGAGGATGCGCGGCAGGTTGGCGGCCAGGGCCATCTTGAGAAAGATATGCGGGCCGGCCGCCTGCTGCAGCAGGCCTTGCAGGCCCGACAGCAGCACCGCCACGTCCACGGCCTCTGTCTTCAATTCCTGCTGCCGCGCAAAGGCCATCATGCGCTGGGTCAGCGAGGCGCCACGCTGGGCGCCGCGCGTGGCGGTTTCCACCAGCGCGCGCAGCCGCTCGTCGGGCGGCATGCGCTTGCGCAGCAGCTCCAGGCTGCTGAGCACGGCCATCAGCAGGTTGTTGAAGTCATGGGCCACGCCGCCCGTGAAGCGGCCGATGGCCTCCATCTTCAAGGCCTGGCGCAGCTGGGATTCGGCGGCCTTGCGCTCGGTCACATCGCGGGTGACCTTGGCAAAGCCGATCAGCCGGCCGTCATCGTAGATGGCATCGATGACCACCGAGGCCCAAAAGCGCGAGCCATCCTTGCGCACGCGCAGGCCTTCGGCCTCCATGCGGCCCGTGCTGACCGCCGTGCGCAGCCCCGCCTGGGGCAGCCCGGCCTGCTGGTCTTCGGGCGTGTAAAAGCGCGAGAAATGGGTGTTGAGGACCTCCTCCTCCTCATAGCCCTTGATGCGCTTGGCGCCCAGGTTCCAGCTCACGATGCGGCCTTCGGGGTCGAGCATGTAGATCGCATAGTCGGTCACGCTTTGCACCAGCAAGGCAAAGCTGCGCTCGGCGCTGGAAAGCGGGCTGGACAGGGGCGGCGGCGCGGACGGCGGCGCTGCAGGCGAGTGCGCATCGGCCTCGCGCACGCACAGCAGCAACGCCGGGCTGCCGTCCGGCAGCCGTATGCGCGATGTGCTCGAAGCCACGGGCCGCTCGCGCCCTGAACAGGTCAGCAGCGGCCAGCAGCTGGCCTGCCGGGGCTGTGCGGCCTGGGCAGGAGGCTCCCATTGGCGGCTTGCCCAGCCTGAACGCGCAGCCTGGGCGACGAAACGCTCTTCGAAAACGCTGCCCTCCAGCGCATCTCCGGAGTGGTCCAGCAGGCTGCGGGCCTGGCGGTTGCAGTGGGCCAGACGGCCGTCGAGCCCGACGACAAAGACGGCGTCGGGAAACGCATCCAGAACGGCGTGGCCCGGGTCAAGGGGCAAGAGAGCGTCGGAGCCTGGAGAGGCCGACGCCAGACCATTCGAGGTCAGCATGTGAGCGACTCCGTAGGCAAATGGGTTGAATGCGCCGCGAAAATTGTAAGCAGCACGGATTCATCGCAAGCGGTTGCATCACAGGATCAGGGACGCGCTTCCTGCTCATGCTCGGAAGCCACCGGGGCAGGCACGGCGTCCAGGTCGGGCTCGGAATGCAAAGCCTCGCTGAGCTGGTCCACCACCAGCGCCCAGGTCGCATCGGCATGCCACTGCTGCGAGAACAGGGCGCGTTGCGCATCGGTCCAGAAAGGCGCGTCCACCAGCAGCGTGTTTTTCTCCAGGCGGTGCGAAAGAATGAACTGACGGATGCCCTCCGGGCTGGAATCCAGTCCCAGCTGATCGAAGAGGTTGGTCATGGTGGGTTCGGCTGTGATCATGGTGTGTCCTTGTTGGGTGTTGGCGGGGGTTGGTCCAAGGCTAGAAGCTCGGCCGGCTGCCCCATGTCGGACACCGAAGCAAGCTACCGTCGGAAGCCCTTCTGCGCTTGGGCCGCAGTGCCCGCGCACAGCACAGCCCTGCTCCTACAAGGCGGCACCAGCGCACTGGCGCACCATGCAGCCACTTCATCACAGGACACCTATTCCATGAAAAAACTGCTGCTTGCCACCGCCATCTCCCTTGCCTTCGCCGCAGGCCTGTCGACCGCCCACGCCCAGGTGGGCAAGGCCGCCTCCGAGGCCGCCGACGCCGCAGACCACAAGGTGAAGGAAAAGCAGGCCGACGCCAAGGCCAAGGACAGCGGGCCGGTCGGCAAGGCCGTGAACAACGTCAAGTCGGACTACCACAAGAAGCGCTCCAAGCAGTCGGCAGACAACGCCAAGGACTCGCTGAAGAAGGCGACCGAGTAAACGGCACGGCCCAAATGGACAAAGGCCCACTTGCGTGGGCCTTTGTCTTTTGCAGAGGCCGGCGCTGCCGGCGCGGCCTCAGAAGCTGTGCCGCAGCGTCACCATCACATTGCGCGGCGCACCCGGCAGGTTCAGGTTGGGGCTGGTGCCGTGGGCCGAGACGATGTAGCGGCGATCGAACAGGTTGCGCAGGTTCAGCTGCACCGTGGTGGCACGGCCGATGCGGTACTGGGCCATGGCATCCACCACCGTGTAGGCGGGTAGCGTGACGGTGTTGCCGGGGTTGGCAAAGCGGTCGCCCACGTAGTTGAGGCCGCCGCCCACGGTCCAGGCATCCCCCAGGCGCTGGGTCAGCCAGACAGACAGGGAGTTCCTGGGCGTGATGGTGGCGCGCTTGCCCTGCACGGGCTGGCCGGCGTCCACGGTGGTGGATTCGGTGACCACGGCATCCAGGTAGGCGTAGCTGAAGGTGGCCTGGGTGCCGGGGCGCAGTTCGCCGGACAGCGACAGCTCCAGGCCGCGAGTGCGCTGCGTGCCGATGGGGATCAGCTGGGTGGGCTGGGCCGGGTTGGTGGTCTTGATGTCGGTGCGTTCCAGCTGGAACAGCGATGCCGTCGCCATGGCCTTGCCGTCCATCAGGTCCCATTTGCCGCCCACTTCATAGTTGGTGGTGCTTTCCGGCTTGATGGCGGCATTGGTCGCCGACAGCGCAAACATCTCGGCCGAAGGCTGGTAGGAGCGGCTGACCGACAGGTAATAGGACTGCACGGCATCGGGCTGCCACACCAGGCCGGCGCGCGGGCTCCAGGTGGAGTCCGTGCGGCTGAAGTCGCTCTGGCCGGCCAGGCGGTTGTCGGTTTCCTGGCCGAAGCGGTCATAGCGCAGGCCCACCAGCAGCTTCCACTGCGGCGACAGCGTGACCTGGTCCTGCAGGTACAGGGCCCGCGTGAGGTAGCGGTTGAGCGTGCTGCCGCTCAGGGTGCCGCCGCCGTTGAGCGGGGCCACGGGCAGCACGGGGTTCCAGAGGTTCACGTTGGCCAGGGTGCCGCCGCTGTAGGACAGCGCATCCTTGTTCTGCTGGCCCAGCTCCAGGCCGTAGAGCACTTCATGCTGCACGCTGCCGGTGCTGAAATTCTGGATCAGCTCGGTCTGGTTGAAGATGCCGTGCTCGTTGCGGTCCACGCCCGAGCGGGTCAGCGCCACGGTGCCGGCCGCCTCGTTGGTGGTGCCAGCCGGCAAGGTGTTCTGGCGGTCCAGCTCGTAGTGGTAGTAGCGCAGCGCGTTGCGCACGCGCAGCGTGTCCGAGAAGCGGTGGTTGAAGGTGGCAGTGAAGGAGCCCACGGTGGATTCGGAGGTGTCCGCATCGCGCGCATTGGCCGAGCCGTAGTAGGTGCCGGGCGCCACATCCACGGGGCGGCCGCGATAGGCGGGAATGCCGAAGTCGGTGACGCGCTTGTCGCTCAGCAGCTCGGCCTGCAGCGTCAGCGAGGTATTGCCGTCCGGCTTCCACATGACGGAGGGGGCGATGGTCTCGCGCTTGAGGAACTGCTGGCTGCGGTAGCTGTTGGCGTCTTCGGCGGCGCCGGTGACGCGCCAGGACCAGTCGCTGCCCTCGGTCGCGCGGCCCACGTCGAATTCGGCACGCTTGTCGGCCCAGCTTCCCACGCTGACGGCCACGTCGGAGACATTGACGCCCGGCTTCTTGGTCACGCGGTTGACCAGGCCGCCCGAGGAGCCGCGGCCATAGAGCACCGCGGCCGGGCCCTTGACGACTTCCACGCGCTCGATGTTGGAGAGGTCACGAAAATACAGCGCATCGTCGCGGAAGCCATCCACGAACTGGTCGCCGATGCTGGTGAAGCCGCGGATGCTGACCTGGTCGCGCTGGCCGTCGCCGTGCGACAGGCCGATGCCGGCCACGTTGCGCAGCGTGTCCTGCAGCGAGGTGGCGGCCTGGTCGCGCATGACCTGCTGGGGGATCACATTGATGGTCTGGGGCACGTCGCGCAGCGGCGCCTCGGTCTTGGTGCCGCTGGCGGCCGAGGGAGCGTAGTAGGCCGTGTCCTCCGCGCGCGAGGCCAGCACGCGCACTTCTGCCATGACGGCACCCCCAGCGCCGGAGCTGGCAGCCGGGCCGCCGCTGCGCTCCACGGTGAAGGTGCGCTCATCCTGCGCACGCACCTGCAGGCCGCTGCCGGCCAGCAGGCGCTGCAGGGCCTCGCGCACTTCCAGCGTGCCGCGCAGCGCGGGCGCCTGCAGGCCCTGGGCCACATCGGTGAGGAAGATGATCTGGGCGCCGCTTTGGCGCGCCAGCGCGTTCAGCGACTGGGCCAGCGGCTGGGCCGGCAGGTCCACGGCCAGGGGCTGGGCATGGGCCAGGCCGGCAATGCACAGTGCGGCGGCCAGGGCCACGATGCGAAGGCGCGGCAGGCCGGTGACGGTAGGGGAAGGGTTCATGGCGACATCTCTCCTGAGGCGTTGGGTACGGAATACGGGGTACGGCGGTGGCGGCAGGCCCCTTCAGGGCCAGCTCGGCCCCGGGCGCGATGCCGGTCTGCCTGTAAGCCGCTGCAGCGCGCAGGTTTGTACACATGGCCACGGAAAATTTCTGGATCAGGCCAGCGGCGGCAGGGACAACTGCCGGGCGGCCTACCTGCGCCTACCTGCACCTACCTGTGGCGCGTGGAGATCAGCACGCGGCCGTCGTCCTCATGCCGCACCTGCACGGGCGCAAGGCGGGGCAGCAGGTCCAGCAGCTGGTCGATGCGGTCCAGGTCGAACTGCCCCGAGATGCGCAGCTGCGCCGCATGCCGGTCGGCCAGCACGATGGGTGCGCTGCGGTAGCGCTGCATCTGCGCCACAGCCTCGGACAGCGGCGTGCCGTCCCGCCCCCCGCGGCCCCCCCCCCCCCGCCCCGCCGCCCGCGGCCGGGGGCCCGCCCACCCCCGGGCGCCCCCCCCCCCCCGCCGGGGCCGCCGCCGGCGGCGGGGCCGGGGGG
>NZ_JFYT01000060.1:0-37856 GCF_000632165.1 Delftia sp. RIT313
AGCACGAGGGGTGCGCTGCGGTAGCGCTGCATCTGCGCCACAGCCTCGGACAGCGGCGTGCCGCCCACCCCCACGCGGCCCCCCCGCCAGGCCAGGGCGGCCAGGGCGGCGGCGCCGTCGCCCGCCTCTGCCGGCACGAGCTGCGGCAGCGGCCGGCCGGCGCGCGTGCGCAGGTGCTGGCCGGTGGACAGCTCCACGGGTGCGCCGCCACCCTCCATGGAATGCACGCGCACCCTGCCCTGCAGCACGGTGATGTCGGCGCCATCCTCATGGCGGTGCACGCCGAACACGGTGCCGATGTCCTGCACCACCACGCCGCCGGCCTGCACGGTGAAGGTCCGCTGCAGCCAGGGCACCCAGCCGTGCCAGAAGGCATGGGATACCTCGAAGGACGCCTCCCCCTGGTCCAGCACCAGGCGGCGCGAGCGCAGGTGCTGCGCCACTTGCACGCGCGAGCCGGTGTTCAGCCGCACCTCGCTGCCATCGGCCAGTTGCCAGCTCTGGCGCTGGCCCACGGCCGTCGCCAGGGTCTGGCGCTGCAGCGCGGGGTCGGCCCAGAGCAGCAGCGCCAGGGCCGCCAGGGCCACAGCCGTGCCTGCGCGCAGCGCCCTGCGCTGTCGCAGTTTCTGGCGCTGGGCGGCGGCCTGCTCGATTTCCTCGGGCGTGGGCAGGTGCCGGCGCAGCATGTCGGCAAAGGGGGCCAGGGCGTCATCGACGGGCAGATGGGCGCTGCGCCCCGAAGACTGCGCAGAAGCACCCTGGCGCGCGCTGCGCGTGCCGCCTGTGCTGCGCGTGATCTCAGGCGGCATGGTCGGCCGTGAGCACGGGCTGCACATCGCGCAGCGCACGCGCCAGATGGCGGGCCACCATGCCGCGCGAGATGCCCATGCGCTGCGCGGCCTCTTCCTGCGGCATGCCGTAGAGCTTGGTGAGGATGAAGGCCTCGCGGCTGGCCTGGGGCAGCTGCTCTATCGCCACCAGCAGCGCGCGCTGGCGCTGGGCGGCGGCCACGGCCAGCTCGGGCGGGGACAGCGGCATGGCTGCGGCGGGGGCAAGGCGCTCTTCCAGCTCGGCGCCATCGAAGGGCGTCTCGGGCCGGCGCGCCTGGGCCCGGTGGCGGTCTATGGCCAGGTCGCGCGCCAGATGCCGCAGAAAGGCCAGCGGGTTGGCAATGCCCTGCGGAACGGGCCGCTCCATCAACCGCAGGCACAGCTCGTTGACGATTTCGCGGGGCTGGCATTCGTCGCCGAAGCGGTGGCGCAGGAAACCGACCAGTTCGTCATAGTGCTGCACCAGCTGGGCCAGCAGGGGCTCGGCGGGCGGTTGTAGCGTGGAGGGGGACGGCATGGAGGAAAAGCCAATCGCGAAGAAGATCGCAAATGATTCTTATTATCCTATGCAGTTGCCATGCTTACCGTTGGCAAACCGGCCGGTGACGCGCCGCCGCAACAGCGGCGGGCGAACGGCTCAGGGCAGCGGCGCGCGCATTCCCGTGAGTCCCGGCATGACCTCCCGCATGGCCGCGATGAAGGCGCGCAGGCGCGCCGGCTGGTGGCGCGCCGGCGGATACACCAGGTGCACGGGCAGCGGCGCGGCCTGCCAGTCCGGGGCCAGGTGCACCAGGCGGCCCGCCTCCAGATCGTCGCGCACGATCCAGGCCGAGGCCAGGGCCGCGCCCAGCCCGCCCAGGGCGGCGTTGCGCAGCGCATAAAGGCTGTCGGTGCTGAGCCGGGGCTCGAACTGCAGGCGCCAGGATTTGCACACCCGCTCATCGCCCACGCGGTGCAGTTCCAGCTCGCGCTGGTAGAAAGTGCGCAGCGCAATCCAGGGCAGCCCCTGCAGCTCGCGCGGGTGCTGGGGCACGCTGCCCTGCCCCAGCAAGGCAGGCGCGGCCACGGCAATGCGCGGCACCTCGGCCACGCGCAGCGCGACCACCGATGGATCGACCACGGCGCCCACCTGCACGGCGCAGTCGATGCCCTCGGCAATGAAGTCCGGCTGGCGGTCATGCAGCAGCCACTCGACCTTGACGGCCGGATGGCGGCCCAGGAACTGCAGCAGCGGCGCCATGAGCTGGTCCTGGCCGAAGGCGTGGGGCGCGACCACGCGCAGCAGGCCGCGCGGCGTGTCCTGGGCGCCGCGCAGGTCGGACTCCAGCGCCCGCCATGTATCGAGCAGTTCGCGCGCATGGGCCAGGCAGCGCTCTCCGTCGTCGGTCAGCGCCATGGCGTGGGTGGAGCGCCGCAGCAGGCGCAGGCCCAGCGCGCGCTCCAGCGTCTGCAGGCGCCGGCTGACCGTGGGCTGGGTGGTGGACATCTGCTGCGCGGCGGCCGAGAGGCTGCCGCTTTCGACGATGCGCACAAAGGTCTGCAGCAGTTCGATGCGGTCTGCGCCCGAAGGCAGGGAGAGGTCGTCGATGGTCATACGCCAAGCGTATATCGATTCTGCGGATGCAGCCACTACCGTGGGTTGCTGCATCGCACCACACTACGGCCATCGTTTCTCAAACACGCCGTATCGGCGGATCAACATGTCTTGCATTCAATCTACGCATAACCAGGCGGCCACCAGCGAAAAGGCATCCGGCGTGCCCCGGTCGCTGGTGCTGCTGATGGCGACCACGGCGGGCGTGGGCGTGGCCTCGCTCTACTACAGCCAGCCCATGCTGGGCGTGCTCGGCCCCGACCTGGGCGCGGGCGAGCGCGCCGTGGGCTTTGTGCCCACGCTGACCCAGCTGGGCTATGCGCTGGGCATTTTGCTGCTGGCCCCGCTGGGCGACCGCATGGACCGCCGGCGCATCATCCTGGCCAAGACCGCCGCGCTGATGCTGGCCCTGCTGGCCAGCGGCCTGGCCCCGGGCCTGGCGCCGCTGCTGGCCGCCAGCCTGGCCGTGGGCCTGGCTGCCACCCTGGCGCAGGATGTGGTGCCGGCCGCCGCCACGCTGGCGCCCGAGCACCAGCGTGGCAAGGTGGTGGGCACGGTGATGACGGGGCTGCTGCTGGGCATTTTGCTGTCGCGCGTGGTCAGCGGGCTGCTGGCCGAGCATGGCGGCTGGCGCAGCGTCTACCTGCTGGCCGCCGCTGCCATGGCACTGCTGGGGGTGGCCCTGTGGCGCGGGCTGCCCAGTTTCAGGCCCACCACGCAACTGGGCTATGGCGCGCTGCTGGGCTCCATGGTGCAGCTGTGGCGCGGCCAGCCCGCGCTGCGCCGTGCGGCCCTGGCCCAGGGCCTGCTGTCGGTGGCCTTCAGTGCCTTCTGGTCCACGCTGGCCGTGATGCTGCACCAGCAGTTCCACATGGGCAGCGCCGCAGCCGGCGCCCTGGGCCTGGCGGGCGCCGCCGGTGCGCTGGCCGCGCCGCTGGCAGGCCGGCTGGCCGACCGCAGCGGCCCGCAGCGCGTGACCTGCCTGGGTGCGGGCCTGGCCCTGGCGTCGTTTGCCGTGCTGGCACTGTCGCCCTGGCTGCCGGCCGCGGCCCGGCTGCCGCTGCTGGTGGCCAGCGCCATCGGTTTCGACTTCGGCATCCAGGCGACGCTGGTGGCGCACCAGACCCTGGTGTATGGCCTGGACCCTGCGGCACGCAGCCGGCTCAATGCGCTGCTGTTCACGGGCGTGTTCATTGGCATGGCCTCGGGCTCGGCACTGGGCGCCCTGGCCCTGGCGCAGTGGGGCTGGAGCGGCGTGGTGGCCCTGGCCTGCGCGGCATCGGCGGCGGCATTGGCCGTGCGGCTGGCGGGCCGCAACCGCTGAACTTCTGCAGGCTGCCGGTAGGCTTATGCCCCGCCCTGCAGCCGTGCCGCGCGCTGGGCCAGCCGCTGCTGCTCCGAGGCGCGCAGGGCAGCGATCTGCACCAGGATCTGCTGCTGCTTTTCCATCAGGCGCTGCGTGTGCACGCCATGCGCATCCCCGGCCAGGCCCTGGGCGATGCAGGCCAGCGCGCGCGCCGGGTCGCCGCGCTGTTGCCAGGTGTAGGCCAGGTTGAGCTGGGTGCGCGCATCGCGCGGGTCTATGCCTTCGGCCTGCAGGTAGGCGTCATGCGCGGCCGCGAACTGCTCCTGGCAGAACAGGCAGTCGCCCAGCACATTCCACAGCCAGGTACTGAGCCAGGGATTGAGGTCCAGCGCGCTGCGCGCCAGCTCGATGCCGGCGGCAAAGTCCCGCAGCTGCAGGCCCACGAATTCGGCCACCTCGCCCAGCAGCCGCCAGTCGCGCGGGCTGCGGGTGATGGCCTGGCGGTAGCTTTCCAGGGCGGCGTCCTGGCGGCCCGACTCCAGGTGCGTGCGGGCCTCATGGGCCGGGGCCTCGAAGAACTGCTGCGCGTCGGCGCTGAAGCGGTTGAGAAAGGCGGCCGCCGTGCGCTCGCATCCCTCGCCGATCAGCAGCCGCGCATGGATGGCCCTTTGCGCATCGCCCGAAGGCGCCAGCACCTGCCAGCCCTCGCGCCCAAACAATTGCGCCAGCAGCGGGAAGTTCAGGCCGATGGCGCTGGTGCGGCCAAAGCGCTGGGAGGCGCCCGCTTGGGCCGCCGCCTCGGGCGTGCAGGCGCCGTAGTCGTTGATGAGCACCAGCCCCTTGGGCGCCAGCCGCTGCTGCAGCGTCTGCAGCGCGCCAAAGGCGCCGTGGTTGACCAGCAGGCGCGGTGCCGCCTCGCTGACGGACAAGGCGGCATCCACCCAGGGCGACAGCGCTGCCTGGTCGCAGTCGAAGAAGCCCACCTCCTGCTCGAACAGGCCCACCAGGGGCAGCAGGCGCGCACGCTGGGCCGCATCCGCATGGTCCACCAGGGCGCGGATCTCGCCCGGCGACAGTGCGGTGTACTGGCGCACGAGCTGGGCGTCATCGGTGAGGCGGGTGCGTATGCGCAATTCCTGCACCGGCCCGTCGCCCTGCCGCCGCACGACGGTGGCAGGCAGCACGTCCAGCACGTAGTTGCAGAACACGGCGTGCAGCGGCGGCAGGGGCACCGTGCTGCCGTCCGGCAGCTGCACGGCCTCGGGGCGCATGGCGTCGCAGCAGCCGGCCACGACCTGGCCGCCGAACTCGGCAAACAGGGCGCGCTCCTGCCATTGCGCGACCGTGCGGGGAGAGCCGTCGGTGACGTAGTAGACCAGCCGCTGGTCGAAATCACGCCCTTCCTGCTGGCACAGGTGCCGGAAGGCCTGCAGGAACATGCGCGCAAACAGGCCGCAGCCGGCACCCAATTCCAGCACGGCGATGGCGCCTTGCGGCGCGGTGTCCGCGCAGTGGTGGAACAGCAGGGCCGCCGCATCTTCCGAGAGGCGGCCGCTGTTGTTGACCACGTAGGGCACTTCGTTCTCGGCAAAGGTCAGCAGGCCGGCCTGCGCCCAGTGCAGGTGGCCCAGCTCCCACTCGATGCTTTCGGTGATGGGGCGAAAGTCCTGCAGCAGCTGCGAGGCAACGCGCACGCCCGAAAGAACGTCCTGCGGGGCGCGGATGGCAGGCGGCCCGCCCGGCGCTGCGTCAGCGTCCATGGCGGGAAGGGCCGCCGAAAGGGACGCGGACAGGGACACAGGCAGGGGCAGCGAAAGGGTCAGTGGCGCGCGCAGGGCGGCCTCGCCCGTCGAAGGGTCGATTCTCAAGATGCTCTCTCCGGAAGATGCGATGGGAGTGATGCCTGCCTGCACGGCAGGCGTCCGGCCAGGCTCAGGGCACGGGCGCCCACTTGGACCAGTTCAGGTCGGCCTGCTCGAAATCGGCCTTGAGCATGCGGCGCATGGCGTCCACCTCGTCCTGGGTGATCTGCGCTTCCTTGACCTGCTTGCCGGTGGCCGCCGTGCGGGCCTTGGCAAGATCGGCCTTGGTCACGGAGGCTGCTCCAGCCCAGATGGACTTGGCGGACCCCACGTTCACCCAATGCTTGCCCTGGGACTGCAGGTCGGCCTGGTAGGCGGATTTCCAGCCCATGTTGTTCTGCGACACGGCGTTGAGCAGCTTGGCCAGCGAGCGCTGGTTGCTCACCCCCTGCTGGGCGAATGCCTGCAGGTGAACGCGCTCGAACTTCAGCGGCAGCAGGCCCTGCTTGGCCGCCAGGCTGTCGCGCTCATTCCACCAGCGCGATGCATCGGCGGACTTGACGGCCTCCAGCTGGTTGAGCCAGTCGGCGTCGGTGACGATGCTGCCGTCGCCCTTGACCCACTGGAAGCGCTTGAAGCCGATGTCGGCCGCGCGGCCGAAGTTGTGGTTGCTCTCGCCCGGGCCGGCCTTGGTCTGGGTCTCGGCGGCCTGCTGGGCAAAGGTGCGTCGGCGACCCGTGGGCGTGATCCACAGCGCGATCTTGTGCGTGTCATACATCTGCTGCACCAGGCTGGCCAGCTTGGCGCGGAAGGTGGGCTCGTACTCCGCATCGTTGGCAATGGCGGCCTTGCTGGTGGCCACGTCCTGGGCCTTGGCCTCCAGGTACACCGTCTTGGAGTTCTGCGCGGCGCGCATGCCCTGGTGCGAGGCCGGCAGCATGCCGCTGAGCTTGGCCACCGTGGCCCCTCCGGCTGCCGCCAGGCCCAGCGCCTCCTTGGCACCCCCGGCCTGCGGCTGGCCCGGCGCGGCCTTGGCGGCGGCCAGCTTGTGGTCGTTCTGGAAACGCTCCAGCGCGGCGCGCGTCTGCGCGCCGTAGCTGCCGTCGTAGTCCACGCCCAGATACGGCGCGTTCTTGGCGTCCTTGACCACACGCAGCATGGCCTGCAGCAGGGCCACGTCATGCACCTGGTTGCTGCCGCCCTCGCCTACGCTGTCCTTGATGTCAGGCATGTTTCTCCCCTCGTTGTGGTTGTCGATATGGACCGCAGCACCGGCTCAGCGGGCGGGCTCGGGTTTGGGCTCGGGTTTGTTGCCGGCTTTTTTGCCGGGATTCAGGCCGGCATCCGGCAGCAGGTGCACCAATGGCACGGTGCGCGGCTGCAGGCTGGCCGAGCAGGCACGCAGCCGCAGCGATTCGGCATGCGCCTGCGCCATGTCCGCCGCCACCTGCACCAGGGCGTGATGGGGCGCGGCGCCTGCGGGGCGTGTGCGCACGACGGAATAGGCGCCCAGGCATTCAGCCTGCTGCGCGCGTGCGGCACGTGCTGCCGCCACGCTGGCATAGCGCGCCGCCACCACGGCCTGCACGGCGGCCGGTGGTGCAGAGGCCTGCTCGGCAAACGCCTGCCGGCCCTTGTTCCAGCGCAGGCTGCGGGTCTCGATCTGGTCGGGCACATCGTCCTGCGGTGATGCATAGCGCACCAGCAGCACCGGAATCCGGCCCGTGGGCGCCAGCACCCAGCTTTGGTAGTTGCCCTGGGGCTCGTCGTACTGCCAGGCCAGGTGCGGGCCCTGGGCGGTGGCGACATACAGCGCATGGCGGCGCTTGGGATGCTCAAAGCCCCCCATCTGCGTGACCAGCAGCGCACGCGAGCCGCCCTGCACGCCAGGCAGGCGCAAGCTGCGCACGGCAGCGGTGACGGTGTCTTCTTCCTCGCCAGTCGTCCACACGCGCTCGAGGTGCTGGAGCCCTGTTGTCACAGACAGCGGATCACCCACGCCGTACAGCGGATCGGGCTGCGCCAATTGCGCCGGCCCCCTGGACGCAGGCCAGGACAGCGCCGCTGGCTGGCCCTGCTGCACGCCGGCACGCACCAGCCGCAACTCAAAGGGACAAGGCGCCGCCGTGCAGGCAGGCAGCGACAACTCATAGGCAGGCGCTCCCTGGGCCGTGCCGGACGGCAGGCTTTCCAGCACCTGCCGCTGCGGCCCGGCAGCGAGCGCCGCCCCGGCACCCAGCACCGCCACAAGGCTCAAGGCCAGTGCCCGCCATGGCAGCGCCCCGCCACAGTAAAAATCGGAGCGCATTGAATGGTGAGCCATGGTGATAGCGGGTTTCTATGATTGGCCTGGGCTGTCGATACGCCGCAATACAGGAGGAATCTGCCGCAATGGGCTTGAAACAGGCATTTCAAGGCCCGGCGCCGCAGGCATTGTCTACAAGCTGGCATGCGGCGTCTGTTGCAAAATGCATCCGGCGCTTGAGAATTGCATTCAACATTTGCAATTCATCCAGGATGCATTCTGGAATCTTTCAAACCAGATAAATTTCATTTGAACAAAAATCAATAACATCAATGACTTACATGAAATTCACCCCAATTTCACAAAGCAAGGAAAATACCTTCTTGTATACATGACAACTCCCGACATCTGCCTCCATCGAATGCAAGGGCTGAGTAAAACCTGAATCAATGCGGATACGCCATGGGTTGCCAACCGCAAATAATGCGCACCGGGGAATCCTTGGATGGACCCGCATCACAAGTTCGCCGGATTTCACGATACTGCAACCATTCACCATCCCAAATGGCTTGCGGCTGAACGACCGGGGCGGCCTTGCCGGTTGTACCTGCAAGGTGCACCGGGGCACACCCGCATCGCTGCCGGTTCCAGCTTCTTACCGTGACCACCCGAAATCACTGCTACAATCGCTGGCTTCGGAGAGGTGGATGAGCGGTTTAAGTCGCACGCCTGGAAAGCGTGTGTGGGCTAATCCCCACCGCGGGTTCGAATCCCGCCCTCTCCGCCATACACCCAGCAAAACGGGCCCCTACACGGGGCCCGTTTTCGTTTCCGGGCCGGCTTGTGGCAAGGTTCATGCCCAGGTTTGCGCCTGCCGCGCCCGCCCCTGCCTCGGCCTCGCGCACCGGCCGCACATCAGGGAAAGCGACAGCACGGACACCCCCTCCAAGCCTTGCGCAGACGCGCCCCAGGGCTTGCAATAGGCAGCAGCTGGCAGCAATAGGCAAGCGTCTGACAAGCACATCCTTGTTTCGGTGATGTACTAGCTGCAACAAAGCCCCCAGGCGCGCAGCTTTGTGCAACAGCACCCCTGGCGCGAACGTGCATCCAGCCCATGGCGCGCATGGCTTGCGGCGCTTGAGATTCGACGGAGGTTCCCCAATGGAAAGCAAGGTCATCAAGCTCCCTCAAGTCCTCTTAACTTCCGTCAATTTCTCTCAATTGACGATAGTTTTCAATCGAATCGGAGCAATCGATCGAAAATTCCAAAACCCCGCCGTATATTCCACACCGCTTTGCGGCCTGCCCGGCCCGTCTTCGGGCTGAGACGGGTCCTGCCCCTGCCGGGTACAGCGCAGCACAAGAACGCACAAGCGAAGAGCACAGGAAAACGCAAAAGGGGTTGGCATGAAGATTCTTTCGTTTTTCGGGACCCGTCCCGAGGCCATCAAGATGGCGCCACTGGTCACGGCCCTGTCGCAGACGCGGGGCATCGAGAGCGTGGTGTGCGTCACCGGCCAGCACCGGCAGATGCTGGACCAGGTGATGGATCTGTTCGGCCTGCAGGCGCAGCACGATCTCGCCGTCATGCAACCCAACCAGACGCTCAACGGCCTGTTCTCCCGCGTGGTGGCAGGTGCCGATGGCGTGCTGGAACAGGAAAAGCCCGACTACGTGCTGGTGCACGGCGACACCAGCACGGCCACGGCCTGCGCGCTGGCGGCGTTTCACCGCCGCATTCCGGTGGGCCACGTGGAAGCCGGCCTGCGCACCGGCGATCTGGCCCAGCCCTTTCCCGAAGAGATGAACCGCCGCGTGGTCGATGTGGTCAGCCAGTGGATGTTTGCGCCCACGCCCACGTCGCGCGCCAACCTGCTGGGCGAGAACCTGCAGGGCCGCATCGCCGTGACGGGCAACACCGTCATCGATGCGCTGGCCACGCTGTGCGACCGGCTCGATGCCCAGCCCGAGCTGGCCCGTGCCATTGCCCAGCGCCATCCCTGGGTGGATGCGCAGCGCCCGCTGCTGCTGGTCACGGGACACCGGCGCGAGAATTTCGGCGAAGGCTTCCAGAACATCTGCGCTGCGCTGGCCGAGCTGGCGCAGCGCCATCCGGACCTGCTCATCGTCTACCCCGTGCACTTCAACCCCGCCGTGCGCGAAGTGGTCATGCGCACGCTGGGCGGCATGGACAACATCCGCCTCATCGATCCGCTGGACTATGTGGACTTCGTCTGGTTCATGCAGCGCGCCCACATCATCCTGACCGACTCCGGCGGCGTGCAGGAAGAGGCGCCCTACCTGGGCAAGCCCGTGCTGGTGATGCGCGACGTGACCGAGCGGCCCGAGGCCGTATCGGCCGGCACCGTGCTGCTGGTGGGCACGCAGCGCGCGCGCATCGTGGCCGAGGTCAACCGGCTGCTGGCCGACGAGGGGCACCACGCCTCGTTTGCGCGCCGCATCAATCCCTATGGCGATGGCCAGGCCTCGCAGCGCATCGTGCGTGCCCTGCTGGGACAGCCCTTCGACGAGTTTGCCGCCGGACACACAGGCGCCGCGGCCGTCCCGGGCATCGCGGCCGCCGTGACCAGGGGCATGGCGCCGGCCTGAACCACGCACGCACCACCCCCGCATCACGTCCACGAAGCGCATTACGAATCGAGCACCGAAGTGAGAAAAGAGGCCCCCATGCAACCGACCATCCGCCAATCGCTTTCCCGCACCGGGGCCCGCTGGGCGCTGGGTTCGCTGCTGGGCCTGGGCGCCCTGTTCGCGCAGACGGCCTCGGCCTCGGCGCTGGGTGACGCCATACGCCAGCTGGGCGCCAGCGACGGGCTGCAGCGCAGCGTCACGCTCAAGGAATTGGGCATCGTCGATCCCGTGGTGCTGGCCGGCACGGCCACCCAGGACTTCTACCTGCCCGTGCCGCGCGGCCTGCCGCTGGGCGATGCCAGCATTGCCTTCGACAGCCGCTACCTCAAGGGTGAGCCCGGCGTCTCGACCGTGGTGATCTCGCTCAACGGCACGCCCGCCGTGTCGCAGACCGTGCCCGACGGTGACGGCATGCTGCAGCGCACGCTGCCCGTCGCCCAGCAGGCCCGCGCCAGCGATTTCGTGCGGCTGGGCGTGAACTGGCGCAGCCGCAACGGCCAGGTGCGATGCGATGACAACCACTCCCTGGCCAACTCCCTGACCATCTCGCCGCAGACACGGCTGAGCTACCGCGTGGACCCGCGCGATGTGCGCAGCATCGAAGATGTCTGGAACACCCTGCCCGTGCGCACCACCGTGCTGGTGGCCGGCCGGCAGCTGGAGCAGGCCTCGTTCGACAGTGCCTGGCGCATCGGCGCCAGCCTGCAGCGCAACAACAGGCGCATGACGGTGAATGCATTGCCCGCCGTGGGGGAGACGCTGGACCTGCGCGGCCTGGAGGTTCCCGCCGCCCTGGCCGGCGTGCCCGCCTTTGCCGCACTGCGCGGCGCCGAGCCCCAGCACAAGCTGGCCAGTGACGCCGAACTGGGCGCGCTGCTCATGCTGGGGGCCGCCCAGGTCAGCGGAGACATCGTGGTGGCCGACAAGGCACTGCAGCAGCGCCTGACCGCCGCCTTCGCGGCCCTGCAGGCCCAGCTGGCGGCCGACCCCGATGCGGGCCAGGCCCTGCAGCAATGGCGCGCCCGGCGCGCACCGCTGGCCAACGAAGCGCTGGCCTCGCAGCAGTTGCGCGCCCTGCCCATGGGCCGCCAGATGGTGCTGGCCGTGGCCGCCGACGCGGGTGCGCGCGTGGCCGGCCTGCAGGAGGCCGCCCTGCAGCGTCTGCTGGTCAGCGACAACGTGACCGTGGCCGCGGCCCAGCCCCCGCAATGGGACGAGGCCAAGGGCATACGCCTGTCCAGCCTGGGCGGCAGTCCCGACAGCTTCGACGTGCTGTCGCGCGGCGACTGGACGATGAACTTCCCGCTGAGCGCCGTGGCCTCGCAGGGCCAGATGCCGGGCGAGATCACGCTGTACGTGGCCGCCGCCCCCGGCGCCTCGGCCACGCGTCCCGTGGCCACGCTGTTCTGGAACGGCATGCTGCTGTCGGCCCGCCAGCTGGAGGCCAACGGCCAGCCCGAACGCCTGCGCGCCCGTGTGCCCGGCTATGCGCTGGGCATCAACAACACCTTGCGGGTGTCCGTGCAGCGCCAGCCCTACTCGGCCGACTGCAACGAGATTCCCCAGCCCTACCCCGCCAGCGTGCTGCCGGCCATCAGCTACGTGACGCCCGGCAAGGCCGAGGCCAACGGCAGCTTCATCGGCCTGCTGCCGCTGCTGGGCGCCAAGTCGCAGTTCCTGGTGCCCGCCAGCTATCTGTCGGCGGCGCCGGCCGCGCTGGAGCGCATGGCCAACCTGGCGGCCGCCAGCGGCCTGTCGGCTTCGCAGGCCGAGCTGGTCGTGGCCCAGGCCGATGCAACGGCCAAGCCCTCCATGCCCTTTGTCGCCATGGAAGTGGCCGTGGACGGCGCCAAGCCCCTGGTGACGGTGACGGACCGGCAGCAGCTGCGCATCCGTGGCAAGTCGGCGGACTGGCTGGACATCAAGGGACTCAAGCAACTGTCCTCGGCCGAAGTGGTCACGGCAGGCGGCCAGCAGGGCGTGCTGTGGCATGCCATCGGCGAGTGGACGGGCGGCCTGGGCGAGCCCTTCCTGCTCAATCGCGGCAACATCGCCGTGATCGGTGGCGACGGCCCGCTGGCCTGGGTGGACAGCAGCAATCCCGAAACCGGCATTCCGTCGGGTCCGCGCGAAAGCGCCTTCCACGAATGGCGCAACTTCCTGTCCTGGAGCGTGCCGGGCATCGCCATCGCGCTGTTCGTGGTGCTGCTGCTGGTAGTGCTGGCCTGGGCGGTGGCGCGCAGCAAGCAGTCCAAGCACTGAGCCCGGCCCGGGCAACGATGACGACGGCATGAGGCGATCGCCATGATCTCTTCCCTCTACTGGCCCTACCTGGTGGCCGACTACTACCACGCGCTGGAGATCGTCAGCGCCGTGGTGGCCGTCGTCATCCTGCTGTCCAGCATCGACGACCTGTTCATCGACGCCTGGTACTGGGTGCGCGAGGCCTGGCGCGCGCTGACCGTCAAGCGCCGCTACCAGCCGCTCAAGGCACAGCAGTTGCAGGAGGTCGAGGAAAAGCCGCTGGCCATCATGGTGCCGGCCTGGCTGGAGTACGACGTGATCGCGCCCATGCTCGAGAGCATGGTGGGCACGCTGGACTACAAGAACTACATGATCTTCGTGGGCACCTACCGCAACGACGAGCGCACCAAGAACGAGGTCGAGCGCATGCGCCGGCGCTACCGCCAGCTGGTCCGCGTGGAGGTGCCCCATGACGGCCCCACCTGCAAGGCCGACTGCCTCAACTGGATCGTGCAGGCCATCTTCCAGCAGAACACGCTGCAGCCCGAGCCCTTTGCCGGCCTGATCCTGCACGACAGCGAAGACGTGCTGCACCCGCTGGAGCTCAAGTACTACAACTACCTGCTGCCGCGCATGGACTTCATCCAGCTGCCCGTGACTTCGCTGGAGCGCGAGTGGTACGAGCTGGTGGCCGGCACTTACATGGACGAATTCGCCGAATGGCACACCAAGGACCTGGTGGTGCGCGAGAGCATGTCGCACATGGTGCCCTCGGCCGGCGTGGGCACCTGCTTTTCGCGCAAGGCGATGGAGGAGCTGGCGGCCGAGACCCACAACCAGCCTTTCAACACCGACACGCTGACCGAGGACTACGACATCGGCGCGCGGCTGGCACGCCGGGGCATGAAGCAGATCTTCGGCAAGTTCCCCGTGGACTATTTGATACGGCGCAAGCCGCTGTTCGGCCTGGGCAAGGAAAAGGTGTCCACGCTGACCATGCCGCTGGGCATCCGCGAGTTCTTTCCCAACACCTTCAAGACCGCCTACCGGCAAAAGGCGCGCTGGACACTGGGCATCGGCCTGCAGGGCTGGAGCCAGGTCGGCTGGGCCGGGCCGCTGTCCACCAAGTACCTGCTGTTCCGTGACCGCAAGGGGCTGGTGACCTCCTTCGTGGCCATCCTGGCCTATCTGCTGCTGCTGAACTTCCTGCTCTTCCTGCTGGCCGATCACATGGGCTGGTGGACGGTGTACTACCCGTCCCTGTTCGCTCCCAACGGCTGGCTGGTGACGCTGATGAGCGTCAACGTCATCGCCCTGCTGCTGCGCGTGGTGCAGCGCGCCTGGTTCGTCTCGCGCCTGTACGGCTGGGAGCACGCCATGCTGTCCATCCCGCGCATGGTGATCGGCAACTTCATCAATGCCATGGCGGCGGCGCGCGCCTGGAAGCTGTTCATCGTCCACCTGGTCACGGGCAAGCGCCTGGCCTGGGACAAGACCATGCACGACTTCCCGTCCACCGACCAGTTGAGCCACCAGCGCCAGCGCCTGGGCGAGCTGCTGCTGTCATGGCAGGCCATCGACGAAACACGGCTGGCCAGCGCGCTGGAGATCCAGCGGCGCGAACGCCGCCCGCTGGGCGCCATCCTCATGGAGCAAGGCTGGCTCGATGAAGCCACGCTGCGCGAGGCCATCAGCTTCCAGCAGGGGGAGTCCACCGATCCCCCGGCACATCCCGGCTTGGCCGCACCAGGCAATCCAAGCACACCAAGGGCCGGCATATGAAGCGTCTCGCACCCCTCGTTCGCCCACTCACCCTGGCCGCGCTGCTGGGCGCCGGCTGGAACACGCCGCCGGCCTGGCCGCAGGCCGTGGCAGCCGTCAAGGCGGAGGCGCCACTCAGGGGCCGCGCGTGGCAACTGGCCAACCAGGCCTATGCCCACTACCAAGCCGGCCGCTTTGCACGGGCCGCGACCGCCGCCGCATCGGCCGTACAGCTGCGCCCCGACCTGCTGCGCCTGCGCATGCTGCTGATCTACTCGCTGCAAAAGCAGGGCAAGAACGAGGAAGCGCTCAAGGCCATCGCCTCGGCCCGCGCCGCCGGGCTGGACGAGGCCACGCTGCAGCAGGCCGAAACCAATGTGCGGGCCGCAGCGGCAGGCGGGGCGGCGGGCGGGCCTGCAGGGGCCACGGCTTCCGAGGCCTACAACAAGGCCTTTCCCATCGCCACGCAGGCCTACACCGACTACAACGCCAAGAACTACGCGGACAGCGCGCGCAGGGCCGAGCAGGCCTTTCGCCTGGACCCCAGCCAGGGCCAGTGGGCGCTGCTGTGGATAGGCGCACTGGAGGCGCAGGAGCAACTGGGCGCCGCCATCGAGGCCGCAGATGCCGCCCTGGCCCTGGACCCCCCCAACAAAAGCGACCTGGTGGCCAAGCGCCAGACCCTGCGCCGCAGCCAGGCCGTGCTGCCGGCGCAAAAGGCCTACCAGGCGCTGATCGCCAACAACCCGGCGCAGGCCGTGCCCTTTGCGCGCGAGGCCGTGGCGCTGGCGCCGGGAACGGCATCGCACCGCCTGCTGCTGATCACCTCGCTGCTGCTGGCCGAGCAGTTGCCCGATGCGGAAAAAGCCGCAGACGAGGCGCTGGCGCAGGACAACGAAGACACAGCGGCGCTGGGCATGCGCGGCTACATCCGCCAGCGCCAGGGCAAGACCGCACAGGCCAACGAGGACTTCGATGCCGTGCTCAAGCAGGACTGGCTGGACGAAAAGCAGTCCGCCAACCTGCGCCTGATCGCGGCCGACGCGGCCCTGGCCGCTGGCGACGCGGCACGCGCCCGCGCGCTGCTGGCGCCCATGCCGGCACAGGATGAATCCGTGGCCCGCCGCCTCAAGCAAGCCGATGAGCTGCGCCCCGGCCGCGACACGCCCATGGTGGCCGATACGCGCGGCGCCTCGCAGACCCTGGCCATGGCCGACTACCCGCCGCCCCTGCAGGACTGCCGCGATACGCCCTATGGCACGGTCTGCGAGCTGCAGCCTTCCGATGCCCAGGGCACGGGCGGCCCAAGCGCCCAGGCCTATGCGGCCTACGCGCGCCAGGACTACAAGGCCGCCATCGACCACGCGCGCACGGCCGTGGAGCAGGACCCCGACAATGCGCAACTGCAAAAGCTGCTGACCACCACGCTGGCCGCAGGCAACCGCGACCAGCAGGGCCAGGCTCTGCTGCGGCTGGACAAGTCCCTGTCCCTCACCCCCAACGACGCCCAGTTGCTGATGCAGCGCGGCTACCTGTACTCGCGCCAGGAAGAGCCGGCCAAGGCGCTGCAGGACTTTCGCGCGGCGCGCGCCACGGGCGAGGCGCCAGCGGGCGCCATGCTGGACGAAGGCTATGCGCTAGCCGGCACCGGCGACAACCGGGGCGCCGTGCGCACCTTCAAGGAAGCCATCGACCTGGACGACGCCGGCACCGCCAAGCTCACGCCCGGCCAGCGCGAGAACGCACGCAGCGCCGTCTCCGGCTACGCACGCGAATGGGGCGCCATCGTCTCCATGGGCTACCGGGGTGCGCGTCCTGCGGGGCGTGCGTTCTCGGACGGCATCCTCACGCAGGCCGGCGATGCGGTCTTCGGCACGGCCGAGGCCTACTGGCGCCCGTCCAACTTCCTGAACTCGTCCACCCGCATCTTCGATGTCTACGGGCGGCTGGGCAGCACCTTGCATGACGGCGGCGGCACCACGCTGGGCCAAAGCGCCATCGACCCCTGCACGGGCCTGCCCATCAATGTGCAGGCCGGCGACAACCGCGGCATCTCGGGCCTGCCCACCACCACGGGCTCGCTGGGCATGCGCTTCACGCCGTCCACCAAGTACGCGCTGACCTTTGGCATAGAGCGCCAGTTCAACATCGGCTCCGCCACGCGCTCGGGCTTCATCACGCCTGAATCGCCCCAGCTGCGCTGCCTGATGAGCGGGCGCGATCCGCTCAACCCCACGGGCCCGGCGCTGGGCAATCCCATCTCGGCCAAATACAGCGCAGGCGCGGGCCAGGGCGGCTGGCTGGCCTATGTCACCCACGGCTTCTACGAGGGAACGGGCCGGCGCACGGACCGCTCCAGCTGGTTCACCATGGAAGGCTACAGCCAGGCCGGCTATGCCAACCAGAGCATGGCCTCGCGCTTCACGCTGACCGACCAGACCAACGGCGCCCTGGTGGGCGACGGCTCGGGCCGCTACAAGCGCGAGCAATGGTTCTTCTCCACCGAGGCCCGCATCGGGCGCAGCTTCCGTGCCGACGGCATCAACCAGGGGCTGGTGATCTTTCCGTTCGGCGTGGTCGCGGCCGACTGGATCAAGCAGAGGAACCGCGTCGATGTGCGCTCCCTGCAGGCCGCCCCGGGCGCCACGCCCACCGCAGCCCAGTTGGCCGCCCAGCAGGGGCAGACGCTGGCCCTGCAAGGCAATGGCAGCAGCTGGTCCGCCAGCGCCGGCGTGGGCGTCAGCCTGCGCCAATGGTTCCGCGAAAGCCACTACAGCACGGCCCAGTCCTATCTGGACTGGTCCATGCAGTACCGCTTCAACATCGGTGGCGGCCAGGCCGACCGGGCCAAGGGCCTTTTCATGACGCTGACGCTGTCCTATTGAAAGCCCTGCCCCGCCGCCGCCACCACCACACAGACAAGAGAAAAGGAGAAAGCTCCCATGGATTCGACCAAGCAAGCACCCCGCCCCGCCCTGCACGGACTGCGCTCGGGCATGGCGCGCGCCGCACGCGGACTGGCTGGCTGCGCCCTGGTGCTGGGCGCGCTGGCAGCACAGGGTACGGCACAGGCCCAGGCACAGGACAGCTCCTCCATCGTTCTCAGGGGCAAGGACGGCTGGCTGTTTCCGGGCTGGGGCAGCCTGACCCAGGTGGACCGCGCCGGCATCACCGAATCCACCCGGCTGATCACCGAGGCGCGCAACCTGCTGGCCGCGCGTGGCGTGAAGCTGCAGGTGCTGCTGCTGCCCGACAAGGTGCGCTTCTATGCCGACAAGATGCCCGACGGCAAGGCCATGAGCGCCGATGTCCAGGGCCGCTACAAGCAGGTGCTGCAGGCGCTGCAGGCCGCCGGCATTCCCAGCTTTGACGACGAGGCCGTGCTGCGCACGGTGCGCGACAGCGGCAAGGACGTGTTCTACCGCACCGACCAGCACTGGACCCAGGCGGCAGCCGACGCCACGGCCGAGGCCACCGCCCGCATGGTCCAGGGCGAGGTGCCCCAGCTGGCCGGCAGCGCTGGCAGCGGCCTGGCCCTGGGCGACACCGTCACCGAGCGCCGCTATGGCGACCTGGCCGAGCTGTTCCTCACCGCCGACGAGCGCAAGCAGATCGGCCGCGAGGTCTACACCGTGCGCCGCCAGGCTCCGGCCAAGGGCCTGCTCGACGATGAGCCCGCCCCCGTCCATGTCACCGGCCACAGCATGGTCCAGCCCTACTTCGGCTTTCCGCAAAAGCTCTCCAACCTGCTGGACCGCCCGGTCTCGCTGAACTGGAAGCCCGGCAACGTGGGCCAGTGGACCATGCTGCTGGAGTACCTGGAGTCGCCGGCCTTCAAGTCCCACAAGCCCCAGGTGCTGGTGTGGCAGATGTTCGAGCCCACCTACAGCTACGGCCCCAACGCGGCCGGCCAGTGGGACAACGCCTCGCTCATGCCCAACGCCACCTGGTTGGAGCGGCTGCGGGCCGCGCTCAAGGGCTGACACCGTGGACCCCACCGCGCAAGAACTGCAAACCGACAAAGGACACCGGCGCAACGCCTGGATCTGGGGCGCCCTGCTGCTGTCGGGCCTGGCCTGGGGCGGCTGGACGCTGGCCAGCGGGGGACCGAAGGCCGGCGAGCTGCAACTGGCCGCCTGGCTGGATGGCCGCGCGGGCGCGGCGCTGAACAAGGGCCTGCGCCTGCCTGCGCAGTCCTCGCTGGAAACCGGCCAGGCCGCGCTGCGCTACCGCCTGCTGGGCGATACGGGAGCGCAGGTGGCCCTGGGCTGCCCGCAATGGATGTTCTACCGCGACGGCCTGCGGCCCCAGCCCGGCACGGGCGCCGCGCCCTTCGAGGCGCGCCAGCGCCTGCTGCGCCACTGGACCCGGCAGTTGCAGGACAAAGGCATTGCCACCCTGGTGGTGGCCGTGCCCGACAAGTCGCGCATCGAGGCCGCCCATCTGTGCGGCCTGCCCGTGGCACCCGTGATGCTGCAACGCCTGGACCTGTGGCAGCAGCGCCTGCAGGCCGACGGCATTGCCTTTGCCGATCTGCGCCCTGCCCTGCAGACACAGGAGCAGGCGCAACCCGTTTTCTTTCGCACCGACGTGCACATGAATGCCGAGGGCGCACGCGCCGCCGCCCTGGCCGTGGCCCAGGCCGCGCTGCCGCTGCTGGGCGGGCAGCGCGGCGCCCAGGCCTTCGAGGAATCCGCGCCCGGGCCGCTGCAGCCGCTGCCCGGCGACCTGCTGGCCCTGGCCGGCCTGGCCGATGCCCCGGCCGGCTGGCGCCCACGGCGCGACCAGGTGCGCCCGCAGACCATTGCCCCCGTGCGCGGCGGCGGCCTGCTGGACGAGACGCCGCCCGTGCAGGTGCTGCTGGCCGGCAGCTCCAACGGGCTGCGCAGCAATTTCGCGCCGCAGCTCGGCCACGCGCTGGGCCAGGAAGTCTGGAACCTCAGCATGGACGGCGGCCAGTTCAGCGGCGCCATGGTGGCCGCGCTCAAGCGCCGCGCCTCCTGGCCGGCCAGCCTGCGGCTGGTGATCTGGGAGTTCTCGGAAAACACCTTGTCCCTGCCCCTGACGGACGATGAAAAAGCGGCGCTCAAGGAGATGGACGCCGCCTCCCCGCCTGCGTGACCCCGCCCGCTACATGCTGTTCAATTCCTATCTTTTCCTGCTGCTGTTCCTGCCCATCGCGCTGGCGGGCCACTACCTGGCCGGGGCCATCAGCCTGCGGCTGGCCGCGTTCTGGCTGTGCCTGACGTCCTTTGTCTTCTACGGCTGGTGGAACCCGCAGTTCGTCGCCCTGCTGGCGCTGTCCATCGCCTTCAACTACGTGGTGAGCCTGCTGATCCTGCGCTTTGCGGGCCGCGCGCGGCTGCAGGGGCTGGTCACCGCCCTGGGCGTGGGCGCCGACCTGGCGGCGCTGTTCCACTACAAGTACTTCGCCACGCTGTTCAACTTCCTGGGCGAATGGGGGCTGACGCAGGGCGGCATGCACGAGCTCATCCTGCCCCTGGGCATCTCGTTCTTCACCTTCACCCAGATCGGCTACCTGCTGGACTGCCGCTCGGGCATCGTCAAGGAACGCAGCCTGCTCAGCTACGTGCTGTTCGTGACCTTCTTCCCGCACCTGATCGCGGGGCCCATCCTGCACCACAAGGAAATGATGCCGCAGTTCGCGCAGCCGGATAACTACCGGTTCCGCGCGGACAACCTGTCCATCGGCGGCACGCTGTTCGTGATCGGCCTGGCCAAGAAGGTGCTGCTGGCCGACGAGATCGCGCCCTATGCAGACGCGGGATTCGCCGCGCCCGGCGAGCTGCAGTTCTGGGCCGCCTGGGGCGCCAGCCTCAGCTACGCGCTGCAGCTGTACTTCGACTTCTCGGGCTATTCGGACATGGCGCTGGGCCTGGCGCGCATGTTCGGCATCCGTTTCCCGCTGAACTTCAACTCGCCCTACAAGGCCGGCAGCATCATCGACTTCTGGGCACGCTGGCACATGACGCTGACGCGCTACCTCACGGCCTACCTGTACTACCCCGTGGCCATGGCCATCTCGCGCGCACGCGAAAAGCGCGGCCTGTCCGTGGGCTCCAGCGCCGCACGCACGCCCGGCGGCTTTGCGGCCACCATCGTCGTGCCCACGCTGTTCACCATGGGGCTGGCGGGCATCTGGCACGGAGCGGGCCTGCAGTACGTGATCTTCGGCCTGCTGCATGCCTTCTACCTGTCGGTCAACCATGCCTGGCGCATCTTCGTGGTCAGCCGCAAGCCGGCCGCCGCACGCAAGTCGGGCCGGGGCGTGCAGGCGCTGTGCGTTGTCATCACCTTCATCGCCGTGCTCATCGCCCAGACCTTCTTCCGCGCCCACGGCGTGGGCGACGCCATGCTGCTGCTCAAGGGCATGGCCGGCCTGCGCGGCGTGGAGGCGCTGGAGTCGCTGTCGCACCTGCAGGGCCTGGCCGTGGGCGACGCGCTGCGGCTGGCCATAGGCCACCACATGCAGCTGGCCCTGGTCCTGCTGCTGCTGGCCATTGCCTGGTTCACGCCCAATGCCCACCAGATCCTGGGCCGCTTCTCGCCCGCCATGTTCAAGGTGCAGGAAGCGCCCCGCGCCTGGATGCGCTGGCGCCCCAGCGCGGGCTGGACGGCCGTGACCCTGGTCCTGCTCTTCCTGTGCCTGGTCAACCTGCACAAGGAAACCCGCTTCCTGTATTTCCAGTTCTGAAACACCTGTTGGAGAGAAACCATGTCCCTGAATGACATCGAAACCAAGATTGCCCAGATCATCGGCGCCATCATCCTGACCTCGGTCGAGCCCGATACGCTGCTGCTCGAATCGGGCCTGGTGGACTCGCTGTCCGCCGTGGACGTGGCACTGGCCATCGAAAAGGAATTCGGCGTCAAGATACCGCCATCGGAGATCGACCTGCACCTGGAATCCGTGCACACGCTGGCGCAGTACGTGGCCGAGCAGCGCAAGGCCTGATGCAGCGCCTGCACGCCGCCGCCCTGTCCCTTTGTCCCTGCGCAACAAGGAGCCCGCATGCGATTCAGTTTTGACCGCTTCGACTTCACCGAGCCCGGCGCCGACACCGCGCGGCCCGCCGTGATCGATGCCGCCGGCACGCTGGACTGGCAGCAACTGGCCCAGGCCGTGGCGCAATGGGAGCAGCAGGCGCTGGCGCGCGGCGCGCGGCGTGACGAGCCGCTGCTGATCACGGGGCACAAGGAGACCGCGTTCCTCGTGGCCATCCTCGGCTGCCTGCGCCTGGGCGTGCCCTTCGTGCCGGTGGACGTGATCAACCCGCCCGAGCGCATGGCGCGCATCGCCACGCTGGTGCAGGCCGGCCTGCACTACGACGCCCAGGCCCGCAGCTTCCTGGACACCGGCATCGCCGCGCAGCCGCTGCAGGAAAAATCGCTGGCCTACATCATGTTCACCTCGGGCAGCACGGGCGATCCCAAGGGCGTGCAGATCGGGCGGGAGAGCCTGGGCCTGTTCGCCGGCTGGATACGCGACTGCCTGGCGCTGGGCGAGACGCCGGTCTTCATGGACCAGATGCTGTTCAGCTTCGACTTTTCGCTGTTCAACTGGATGGGAGCCCTGGTCACGGGCGGCGCCTGCGTGCTGTGCGCGCGCGAGACCATTGCCGACCGCCAGGCCTTTGCCGCCTACCTGGCGGGCACCCATGTGAACGTCTGGGCATCCACGCCCTCCTTCGTGCGCCAGCAGCTGCTGGATGCCGACTTCGACCAGCAGCACCTGCCCGACCTGCGCGTCTTCGTCTTCGGCGCCGAATCGCTCACGCCCACCGTGGCCGAGGCGCTGTGGAGCCGCTTTCCCCAGGCGCGCATCATCAACTCCTACGGCCCCACCGAGGCCACCTGCTCCACCACCTGGGTGGAGATCGACCCCGCGCTGCGCCAGCGCGCGCCGCTGCCCTTTCCCATCGGCCGGGCCAAGCCCTATGCCGATGTGTTCCTGGACGAAGGCGAGATCTGCGTGGCCGGCGACCACGTGATGCGCGGCTACCTGAACCGCCCCGACCTGCACGCCACACGCATGTTCATGCGCAACGGCAAGCGCGGCTACCGCACGGGCGACCTGGGCGAGATCGACGGCGAGGGCCTGGTCACCTTCCACGGCCGGCGCGACGACCAGATCAAGATGCACGGCTACCGCATCGAGCTGGCCGAGGTCGATGCCGTGCTGGCCACCCTGCCCGGCGTGCGCGCAGGCGCGGCGGTGGCACTCAAGCGGCCCGATGGCTTCATCGTGCGCATGATCGGCTTCGTGGACCTGGACCGCAGCGGCCCGCCCGGCATGCAGCCCCTGCCCGAAGACCTGGCCGGGTGGCGCGAACTGCTGGCCCAGCGCGTGCCGCCCTACATGATTCCGTCGGAACTGCTGGCCTGCCACGGCTTTCCGCTGACGCAGACTGACAAGGCCGACCGCAAGCAACTGGAGCGCATGTACCTTGATGCACGCATGCGCCCCGCCAAGGAAACCAAGGACCCGCAGGCATGACCTCCGCTTTTTCCCCCGTGATGCGTACCGTCGCGCTCGCCCTGGCCGGCCTGGCCGGGCTCTCCTGCCTGCCCGCCGCGCATGCCGAAGGCACGCTGGCCCAGCTCTATGCGGCGCGCCCGCCCGCAGGCTCGTCCTTCGTGCGCGTGGTCCACCCCGACGCGGGCAGCCTGCGCGTGAAGATAGGCGGCGGCCCCGAGCAGACGCTGTCCGGTAGCAAGCCGGCCAGCAGCTACGCCATCGTCAAGGGCGACACGCCCTTTGCCATTCAGCTGGACGGCAAGAGCGCCGGCAGCATGAAGGTGGCGCCGGGCAGCTTCACCACCCTGGTGCCGCAGCGCCAGGGCAAGAACGCGGCCGCGCGCTTCACGTCCATCGACGACTCCGGCGGAAGCCAGGACGCGCTCAAGGCCGAGCTGCGCTTCTACAACCTGATCGACGATTGCACCGAAGGCGGGCTCAAGATCGCCGGGACGGGCACGCCGCTGTTCACGGGCGTGGCGCCCGCCAAGTCGGCCAGCCGCTCCATCAACCCGGTCAGTGCCCAGCTCGCCGCCACCTGCGCCACTGCGGCCAGCGCGCCGCTGGCACTGCCCCAGCTGCAGCCGGGCGACCACTACAGCCTGTTCATGACGGGTACGGCCGCCGCACCCGTGCTGCGCGGCCAGGCCAGCGCCACCGACACCTATCGTCCCTGACCCAGCCCAAGGAGACCGACACAGACATGCGCACCCGCTCCGTATTGCGTGAAGACCACCTGCTGTTCAAGGAACAGGTGGACCGATTCGTGGCCACCGAGATCCTGCCCCACATCAATGACTGGGAGGCCGAGGGCATCACGCCGCGCGCCCTGTGGCGCAAGGCCGGCGACAGCGGCCTGCTCAACTGCGACCTGCCTCCGCCCTACGGCCAGGGCGGCGACTTCGGCCACGCGGCCGTGGTCATCGAGGCGCTGGCGCGCGCCAACTGCCTGGGCATCGGCTTTTCCATCCATTCCGACATGGTGGCGCCCTATCTCTGGAACTTCGGCACGCAGGTGCAGAAGGACCGCTGGCTGCCGCGCATGGCCACGGGCGAGCTGATCGGCGCCATCGCCCTGACCGAGCCCGGCGCGGGCAGCGACCTCAAGGCCGTGCGCACGCGCGCCCGCCGCAAGAGCGAGAGTGAGGGTGACGGCTACGTGCTCAACGGCCAGAAAACCTTCATCACCAACGGCGTCAACGCCGGCCTGATGGTGGTGCTGGCCAGCACCGAGCCCGACCTGGGCGCGCGCGGCCTGTCGCTGTTCGTGGTGGAAGAAGGCATGAAGGGCCTGGGCAAGGGCCCCGCCCTGCGCAAGATAGGCCAGCACAGCCAGGACACCTGCGAGCTGTTCTTCGACGAACTGCACCTGCCGGCCGACCACCTGCTAGGGCGCGAAAACGCCGCCTTCGAGCATGTGACGCAGGAGCTGGCGCAGGAGCGGCTGGCGATCGCGCTGCGTGCGGCAGCCTCCACCGAAGGCATGCTGGATGAGGCCGCCGAGTTCGTGCGCAACCGCAAGGTCTTCGGGCGCCGCGTGCTCGACTACCAGAACACCCGCTTCAAGTTCGCCGACGCGCTGGCCAAGACCACCATGCTGCGCGTCTTCCTGGACGACTGCCTGGCCCAGCACATGGAAGGCTCACTGGACTCCGTCACCGCCGCCATGGCCAAGCTCAACGCCACCGAGCTGCAGGGCCAGGTGCTGGACGAACTGCTGCAACTGCACGGCGGCTACGGCTACATGGCCGAATACGGCATTGGCCGCGCCTGGGCCGATGCACGGGCGCTGCGGATCTTCGGCGGAAGCAGCGAGATCCTCAGAGAGATCATCGGCAAGCGCTTCTGACCCGGCAGCCACCGCGCTCAGCGGGCGGCGACCTTCCACTCGCGCAACAGTTGCCGGGCCTCAGGCGTGTCGTTCAGCACCCAGGGGTCGATGGCGAAGGCGACGACGCGCTGGGCGCCGTAGTCGCGGGCCACGTCCCACTGGCGGCGCACGCGCTCGAAGCTGGCCGTGCGCGCCTGGAAGTCCGAGCCATCGGGCCGCGTGGGCGGCAGTTGCTCGAACAGTTCCACGATGAGGTCGAACGGCGCCCTGCGCTCGAGCAGCATCTGCTGCAGCGGTGCCAGCGCCTCGTAGTTGCGCAGTCCCGCCACGCCCACGCCGTCCTGCACCATGGGGCGCAGGGACACCCGGTCCAGCAGGATGCTCCACAGCGTGGGCAGGCTGCCCAGCGTCTGCAACTGGCTGAAATAGGTGGAGATGCCGGGCACCTGGCCGGACGTGGCCGCTGCCGCCTGCGCCAGGGGCTGCAGTGCGCTCACCAGCAGCTCGACGCGCTCGGGCGCGGCCCAGTGGTATTGCTCCAGCTCGTAGGGGATGTACCAGCCGCGAAACGCCGCATGGCGCGGCCAGGTGCTGGCGTACATGTGGCTGGCGCCCTGCTCGGCAATATGCGCCAGATAGGGCGCGGGGCCTGCTGCATTGGAAAGGCTGATCTGCTTCCACCAGCGCTCGTCATAGGGCAGGCCCAGGTGCACGCCCATGCCCAGTTCGGTGCAGATGTCCAGCAGGTCGGCAATCTGCGCGTCGGCCAGCATCCAGCTGTCCGCCTCGGTATCGCCCAGCAGGCCGCTCCATTGCACGAACAGCTCCCGGCAGCCCAGCGCCTGGGTGGCGGCCAGGCGCTGGCGCCATTGATCGCGCGGCATCTCCAGATGGCTGCGCCACGGCTGCAGGAAGCTGCCCGACACGGGCGCCGAGGCCGCGCAACCGACCAGCGAGGCACAGGCGGCGGCCGCGCCGGCGCCGAGGAATTCGCGTCTGGACAAATGCATGGTGGGAACGGCCGCAAGGCTGCGTGAAGCGAAGCACCAAGAATACAGCCAAGCGGCGCGGCAGCCGCCCCGCAAGAGCCGGCTCACCCGGACTTGACCCGGCCGGGCCGAGGGTTGATGCGCGGCGAAGGCGGCTTCAGAACGAGTGCACGACGCCCGCGTAAAGCCCCTGCTGGCCCGAACCAGGAAGCGGCTTGCCGCTGTTGGCCTCCACCGAGAACGAGGCTGTGCCCCCGTTGGAGAGGGTGCCGACCGTGCCATACAGCATGGTGCGCCGGGAAAGATGGTAGTTGGCCCCCAGGCTCACCAGGCTGGCGCCGCCGCCACTGCGGTTGGCGCGGTAGGCGCCGCCCACCAGCACCAGGGCCGGCGTGGCCTGGTAGTTGGCGCCCATCCAGTAGGTCTGCTGCCTGCGGGCGCCTGCCGGGTTGTCGGCGTCGGCCACCGTCAGCGCACCTGACCGGATCTGGCTGTAGCCTGTGAACAGCTTGAGGCCGCCCACGCGGTAGGTTGCGCCCACCGTGTACAGGCGCGATGCCGTGTAGAGCGAACTGAACGCGCCGTTGCCGTCGCGGATTTCCTCGTAGAAGGCCTTGAGCACCAGCGGCCCCTGCTCATAGCCCACGCTGGCGGCGGCCTGGCGCCCGGCCCGGGAACGGCCCGCCTCTCCGTTCAGCCCCAGCTGGGTGCGAAACGAGAGCCCGCCCCAGGCCGGCGACTGGTAGCTGATGGCATTGGGGCGCGACCCCCAGGTCCGGTTGCCCTGCAGCGTGCCCGCGCCCATGGCCTGCAGGCCCATGGGGTCCAGCGCCCAGACCTCGCCATCGGGAATGCCCATGGCCCGGCCCAGCAGCAGCGTGCCGTACGTCTGGCTTCGCAGGCCGACCACCGCATAGCGGCTGAAGAAGCTGTCGCCCACCGTGCCGTCGTCGGCGGAGAACTGGCTTTCGAGATGGAAGACAGCGCTCAGGCCGCCACCCAGGTCCTCGGCCCCGCGCAGCCCCCACCAGGTTGCGCCCCATTGCCCGGCGTGCCGGAGTTGTCCGGAAGACCGGCCCGGCCCTTCGGCAATCCGGTTCATGTAGTCGACGCCGCTGACGATGCGCCCATACAGCGTGACGCTGCCTTGCGCCGTGGCCAGACTGGCTGCGCCGGCCAGCGCCGCAGCGCACAGGCAAGGCACGGTGACCCGGGCCGTAGGGCCCCGCAGGGCGTGGTGGATTGCAGATGTCATGACGGTGTCCTCCCTTGGTTTTCATGCCTCGATGCCGGATGGCCTCAGGCGCCCAGCCGGTCCACGAGCGCGCGCAGCGTCTCGTAGCCCTTTTTCGCGTATGCGTAGCCGGGCGCGATGGAGGGGTCCTGCTCGGCCTCGACCACCAGCCAGCCCTGGTAGCCGGCATCCCTGAGCGTGCGCAGCACCGCCTCGAAGTCGAGCGCGCCGTCGCCCGGCACCGTGAAGATGCCGTTGACCACGCCCTGCAGAAAGCTCCAGTCGCCCTGGCGTGCCTGGGCAATCACCTGGGGACGCACATCCTTGCAATGCACATGCGCCACGCGCGCCACATGTTTTTTCAGCAGCGCCGCCGGATCGGCCGCCCCGCCGTAGTAGGCATGGCCGGTATCGAACAGCAGGAAGACCTTGCGCGGATCGGTCAGCGCCATCAGGCGGTCCACATCCTGCGGGGACTCCACATGGGCGCCCATGTGGTGGTGATAGGCCAGCCGGATGCCGTAACACTCCAGCAGGTGCGCGCCAAAGGCATCCAGCCGCCACGCATAGCGCTGCCAGGCCGCATCGTCGGCAAAGCGCGGGCGCCGGGACACAGGCGTGCCGATCTGCGCCTGGACCGTGCCCGCGCATTCGCCATAGACCACCACGTCGACGCCGTTGTGGCGCAGCCTGTCCATGTGGGGCTTGCAGCGCTCGGCCTCGGCGGCAATCGCCTGTGCATCGCTGCCCGCATCGGCCTGCGCCAGAAAACCCGAGTACCAGCCGGAGACGCAGGCCAGCCCGTACGCGTCAAGCCTGGCCTTGAGCGCGGGGCCGGTTTTCGGAAACTTGTTGCCCAGCTCGAAGCCCGCGTAGCCGATCTCGGCGCCCTCCTTCAGTGCCGTGTCCAGCGGCGTATCGCCCCCCAGCGAAGGGAGGTCGTCGTTCATCCAGGACAGGGGATTGATACCGATGCGTACCTTCCAGGTCATGCGAGTCCTCCTTGGGGCAGATGGGCAGTTAGGCAGATGGGCAGAAGTCGGACGGGGCGACGGTTGTGCGGCGTCAGCGCCGCTGGCCTGCCTTGTGATGCAGGTACTCGCGCCGCGCGCCCTGGACCTCGGGGCGGCCCGAGACCTCGGGCACGGCGACATCCCACCAGGCGCCGCCATCGGCCGTGGTGCGGCGGTGGGTGGTGTCTATGACCAGCACCTGGCTGCGGCGGGACGCCCGCGCACGCAGCATTTCGCGGCGCAGTTCCTGCACACCCCCCACGTGGACGGCCTCGGCCCCCATCGCAGCGGCATGGCGGGCGAAATCGATGGACGAGCGCTCGCCGCCCTGCGGCACGCAGTCGTCGAGCATGTTGTTGAAGCTGGCGCCGCCGCAGCGCACCTGCAGCCGCTCTATGCAGCCGTAGCCACGGTTGTCCAGCACCACGACGATGATCTTTCGGCCCAGCAGCACCGAGGTGGCCAGCTCGGCGTTGAGCATCATGTAGGAGCCATCGCCCACGAGCACGATGACCTCGCGCTCGGGCCGCGCCAGCTTCACGCCCAGGCCGCCCGCGATCTCGTAGCCCATGCAGGAATAGGCATAGTCCACGTGGTAGTTGCCCGGCAGGCCGCTGCGCCACAGCTTGTGCAGCTCGGCCGGCAGCGTGCCCGCCGCACAGACCACGATGTCGCTACAGGCGCTGTCCAGCCCGGCGTCGGCGGCCGATTCGCGCACGGCGCCTATCACCTCGGCGTCATAGGGCAGCTCGCCCTTGGGCACGTGCAAAGTCAGCGCCGCCACGCGCTCTGCCCAGGCCGCAGCCCGGGCGCGGCTGTCGGCTGTCCACTGCGGATCGGCGCGCCAGCCGGCCAATCCCGCGCCAAGCTGGGCCAGGCCGACACGCGCATCGGCCACCAGCGGCTGGCCGCGTTTCCTGGCGGCATCCAGGGGCTGCACGTTCAGGCCCAGCACCCTGGCATGGCCGTACAGCGCATGCGAGCCGCTGGTGAAATCCTGCTGCCGCGTGCCGACGGCCAGCAGCACATCGCATTGCCGGGCCGCGTGGTTGGCGGCGGGCGAGCCCGTGACGCCCATGGCGCCCAGGTTGAGCGGGTGGTCCCAGGCCAGGCTGCCCTTGCCGGCCTGCGACTCGGCCACCGGCACGCCATGCGTTTCGGCAAACACGCGCAAGGCCTCCCAGGCCTGGCTGTACAGCACGCCGCCGCCCGCCACGATCAGCGGCCTTTTGGCGGAGGCCAGCAAGGCCACGGCCTCGGCCAGCCCGGCAGCGTCGGCCGGCTGGCGGCGCAGGCGGATCAGCGGCGGGTGGAAGAAATCCATGGGCCAGTCGAAGGCCTGGGTCTGCACATCCTGCGGCAGCGCAAGGCAGACGGGGCCGCACTGGGCCGGGTCGGTCATGACCTGGATGGCACGCGGCAAGGCCACCAGCAATTGCTCGGGCTGCATGATGCGGTCGAAGTAGCGCGTGACCGGGCGCAGGCAGTCATTGGCGCTCAGATCACCCTGCTCGAAGCTCTCCACCTGCTGCAGAACGGGATCGGGCAGGCGCGAGGCAAAGATGTCCCCGGGCAGCAGCAACAGCGGCAGCCGCGCCACATGCGCCAGCGCAGCCGGGGTCACCAGGTTGGTGGCGCCGGGCCCGATGCTCGAGGTCACGGCCATCATGCGCTGGCGAAAGTGCGCCTTGGCAAAGGCCACGGCCGCATGGGCCATGCCCTGTTCGCTGTGGGCGCGCAGCGTGGGCAGCCGCTGCCGTTCGGCATGCAGGGCCTCGCCCAGCCCGGCCACGTTGCCATGTCCGAAGATGGCGAATACCCCTGCGCAATAGGGCTGGACGGCGGTGCGGCCATCGGGCTGCATGACCTCGGCCTGCAGGGCGGCCAGGTAGCGGACCAGCGCCTGGCTGACGGTCAATCTCACGGTGCCGGTCACGGTGCCTGTCATCTCTTGTCTTGCCTTTCCATGGCCATTGCTCAAGGGCTGTCCGCAGGCAGCGCTTGGCCAGCGTTCAGAACATGGAAAAAGATTAAAACTATTAGAAATTTTTTTCCTTAGGTGTATTTACTTAGAAATTAATTTCCAAAAATTAGAGGGACAGAACTACATTTCTCCTCAGGGTCCGGGGCAATCCGGTGTTTGGCGAGTCAAGGCGGGATGTGAACGCGCCCCGCTGCCGCTCAAGGACAAGGAGACGAGGGATGAGGAAAAACCACCTGCTGGCGGCCATTGCCGCCGCCTTTCTGGCAGCACTGCCCGTGCATTCCCAGGCTCAGACGCAGAAGCAGACACAGGCGCAAGCCCACGCGCAGCCCCTCAGGATCGGCGTGGCGATGGCGCTCTTCGACGACACCGGCCTGACCATCCTGCGCAACGGCATCGTGGACGCGGCCAAAAAACACGGGGCCGAGCTGCAGATCGAGGACGCCAGCAACGATGTGGGCAAGCAGCTGAGCCAGATCCAGAACATGATTGCCCAGCGGGCCGACGCCATCATCGTCAACCCGGTGGACACCGACGCCACGCCCAGAATCACCCGCATGGTGAGCGACGCCGGGATCGCGCTGGTCTACGTGAACCGCCAGCCCGTCGATTTGGACAAGCTGCCCGCAGGCACCGCCGTGGTGGCCTCCGACGAAAAACTCTCGGGCACGCTACAGGCCCGCCAGGTCTGCAAGCTGCTGGAGGGCCGCGGCAACATCCTGGTGCTGATGGGGGAGCTCTCCAACGAATCGGCGCGCACCCGCACCCGCGACATCGAGGAAGTGGCGGCCACGCCCGAATGCGCGGACATGAAGATCCTCGACAAGCGCGAGGGCAAGTGGAGCCGCACGCAGGGCCAGGACATCACCATGAACTGGCTGAGCTCGGGCATGAAGTTCGACGCCATCCTCGCCAACAACGACGAGATGGCGATTGGTGCCATCAACGCGCTGAAGGCGGCCCGCAAGTGGAGGCCCGACACCATCGTGGCCGGCATAGACGCCACGCCCGACGGGCTGTCGTCCATGAAGAACGGCGACCTCAAGGTCTCCGTCTTCCAGAACCTGGCCGGACAGGGCGCCAAGGCGGTCGATGCCGCCCTGCGCCTGGCCGGCAAACAGCCCGTGGAGCGCTTCGTGAACGTGCCCTTCGAGCTGGTGACGCCCGAGAACATGGGCCAGTACGCCAGGCCCTGAGCCATGTCCGCATCCCCTCTGCCCGGTCCGGACCGCGGCCCACCCGCGCCTGCCGCACCGCGCGCGCAACACGCGCCCCATGCCTGCAGCGACCTGCTGGAGGTGCGTGGGGTGGGCAAGTCGTTTCCGGGCGTCGTGGCGCTGGCCGATGTGCAGCTGCGCCTGCGCAGCGGCAGCGTGCATGCGCTGATGGGCGAGAACGGTGCCGGCAAATCCACCCTGATGAAGATCATTGCCGGCGTGCATGCGCCCGACACCGGCGAGATCCGCCTCAGGGGCCGGCCCGTCACGCTGCGCAGCCCGCTGGATGCGCTCAGGCAAGGCATTGCCATGATCCACCAGGAGCTGAACCTCATGCCCAGCATGACGGTGGCCGAGAACATCTGGATAGGCCGCGAGCCCGTCAACCGCTTGGGCCTGGTCGACCACCACCAGCTGCGCCAGCGCACCCAGGCCCTGTTCGAGCGGCTGGCCATCGACATGGACCCCGACTCCGAGGTGCGCACGCTGAGCGTGGCCAGCCGCCAGATGGTGGAGATCGCCAAGGCCGTGTCCTTCGACTCCGAGGTGCTGATCATGGACGAGCCCACCTCCGCGCTCACCGACCGGGAGGTGGAGCACCTGTTTCGCATCATCGGCCACCTGCGCGGCCAGGGCAAAGGCATCGTCTACATCACGCACAAGATGAACGAGCTGTTCGAGATCGCCGACGAGTTCTCGGTGTTCCGCGACGGCAGGTACATAGGCACGCATGCATCGGCCGATGTCACGCGCGACGACATCATCCGCATGATGGTCGGGCGCGAGATCACCCGGATGTTCCCCAAGCAGGACGTGGCCCTGGGCGATGTGGTGCTCTCGGTGGACGGGCTGGGCGTCGAGGGCGTGTTCCATGGCCTGCGCTTCGAGCTGCGCGCCGGGGAGATCCTGGGCGTGGCCGGCCTGGTGGGCTCCGGGCGCTCCAATCTTGCCGAGGCGCTGTTCGGCGTCGTGCCCGCCACCTGCGGCGAGATCCGCATCGGCGGCGAGCCGGTGCGCATCACCTCGCCTGCCCAGGCCATGCGGCTGGGCATGGCCTTTCTCACCGAGGACCGCAAGGACACGGGCTGCTTCATGGGCCTGGACCTGCTGGCCAACATGGAGGTGGCGCTGCTGCACGAGCGCCATGTGCGCTGGGGTCTGGTCGCGCATGCCGCCGTGGCGCGCGAATGCGAGGACATGGCCCGCACGCTGCAGGTCCGGTCCCCCGGGCTGCACGAGGACATCCGCAACCTGTCGGGCGGCAACCAGCAAAAGGTGCTGATCGGCCGCTGGCTGCTGACGCGCCCGCGCATCCTCATCCTGGACGAGCCGACGCGCGGCATCGACGTGGGCGCCAAGGCCGAGATCCATCGCCTCGTGGGCGCGCTCGCGGCCCAGGGAACTGCCGTGCTGATGGTCTCCTCGGAAATGCCCGAGGTGCTGGGCATGAGCGACCGCATCCTGGTCATGCATGAGGGGCGCATGACCGGCATCGTCGAGCGCAGGGACGCAGACCAGGTGCGGATCATGGAACTGGCCTCCCGCTGAGCCCCGATACGCAACGGAGACACGCAAGATGAGCAATTCCCAGACGGTTTCGCAAGCCCAAACGCAAACGCAAACCCAAGCGCGGGCCCAGCCCGCCCGAAAGCAGCGCGCCCGGTGGCCGCCGGAGCTCAGCATCTTCCTCGTGCTGCTGGGCATCGCCCTGTTCTTCGAGGCGGCAGGCTGGCTCACCGTGGGCCAGAGCTTTCTGCTCAACGCCGAGCGGCTGCAGATCATCGTGCTGCAGATGGCGGTGGTCGGCATCATCGCCGTGGGCGTCAACTTGGTCATCATCACCAGCGGCATCGACCTGTCCTCCGGCTCCGTGGTGGCCGCCGCCGCCGTGGTGTCGGCCAGCCTGGCGCAGGTATCGGACTTTCCGCGCGCGGTGTTCCCCCAACTCACCGATCTGCCCGTGGTCTGGCCCGTGCTGGCCGGCATGTGCGTGGGCCTGATGGTCGGGCTGATCAATGGCTCGCTGATCGCCTTCACCGGCATCCCGCCCTTCATCGCCACGCTGGGCACCATGGTCGCGGCACGCGGCTTTGCCAAGTGGTTCACCAACGGCACGCCCGTCTCCATGCTGACGGACGAGTTCGCCGCGCTGGGCTCCGGCGCCCATCCGGTGCTCATCTTCCTGGTGCTTGCCGCCGTCTTCCACACCGTGCTGCGCCATACGCGCTTTGGCAAGTTCACCTATGCCATCGGCGCCAACCGCCAGGCTGCCGTGGTCTCGGGCATCAACGTGCGCCGGCATCTGGTCTGGGTCTACATGATTGCCGGCGTGCTCAGCGGCATCGCCGGCACGGTGACGGCGGCGCGGGCCATCTCCGGCCAGTCCGGCATGGGCGTCATGTACGAGCTCGATGCGATCGCCGCCGTCGTGATCGGCGGCACCTCGCTGGCGGGCGGCGTGGGCCGCGTCACCGGCACGGTGATCGGCGTGCTGATCCTGGGCGTCATGACCTCGGGCTTCACCTTCATCCGCATCGACGCCTACTACCAGGAGATGGTCAAGGGCGCCATCATCGTCGCGGCCGTGGTCGCCGACCAGTACCGCAACAAGAAGGCGCGGCGCTGACGGCGCGCCCTGCAGGGAGGCATCATGAAAATCGCCCTCGATCCCTACCTGGCGGGCGAAGACCTGTTCTTTCCCGAACAGACCGGGCTGGTGCATGTCTCGGGCGTCGAGGACCGCTAGCTGGAGAGCGGTCAGATGCGCGACGGCCATCGCGTGCTGGTCGGCGAAGGCGACCGCCTGGGCAACATCGCCCAGTTGCGCGCCCTGCTCGATCGCGGCTGCAGCGCCCCGGTCTCGTTCGAGCCGTTCGCGGAAGGGATCACGCAAGCGGCCGACAGCGAGGCTTTGCTGCGGCAAAGCATGGACTTCATCCGCCATTCATTGCTTTGACGAGGAGAGGACGACATGACATTGCAGATCGGAGTGATTGGCTGCGGGGCCATAGGCCAGGACCATGTCCGCAGGATGTGCCAGACGCTGTCGGGCGCACGGGTAGTGGCGGTGACGGACATCGATGCGCAGCAGGTGCGTGAGGTGATGGCCCGGCACGGCCCGGACATCGAGGCCTTTGACAGCGGCCCGGCGCTGATTGCCGCGCCGCAGGTGCAGGCGGTACTGGTCACGTCCTGGGGGCCCACGCACGAGGAACTGGTGCTGGCGGCCATCGCCCAGGGCAAGCCGGTGTTCTGCGAAAAGCCGCTGGCAGTCACCGCTGCCGGCTGCCTGCGCATCGTGCAGGCGGAGATGGCCCATGGGCAGCGGCTGGTGCAGGTCGGCTTCATGCGCCCCTACGACGCAGGCTACCGGGCATTGCGGCAGGCCATCGCCAGCGGCCAGATCGGTGCGCCGCTGATGGTGCACTGCGCGCACCGCAATCCCTGCGTGGCCGACGGCTACACCACCGGCATGGCCATCACCGATACGCTGATCCATGAGCTTGATGTGCTGCGCTGGCTGCTGGACGACGAATACGCCAGTGCCCAGGTGGTGTACCCGAAGAGAACGCGCCACGCCCTGCCCCATCTGGCCGACCCGCAGATCGTTTTGCTGGAGACCGTGGGCGGCATCCGCATCGATGTGGAGGTGTTCGTCAACTGCCGCTATGGCTACGACATCCAGTGCGAAGTGGTGGGCGAGACAGGCATTGCGCGCCTGCCCGACCCCGCAGCCGTCCCCCTGAAAAGCGCGGCCGTGTACTCCATACCCATACTCACCGACTGGAAGCAGCGCTTCATGGCCGCCTATGACGTGGAGCTGCAGGCCTTCATCGACGGCGTGCGCGGCCAGCGGCTGACGGGTCCCTCGGCCTGGGACGCCCATGCCGCCGCCGTGGCCGCCGATGCCTGCGTGCTGGCCCAGTCCTCCGGCGCCGTAGAGCGCATGGCGGCGGCGCCCCGGCCCGCGTTCTACCAAAGCTGAAGGTGAACACCATGATCGACGCAACACCCATGCCCGGCCACCCGATTGCCTGGGCCATGGTCGGCGGGGGACAGGACAGCCAGATCGGCCCGGTGCACCGATCGGCGGCGCAGCGCGACCACGGCTTGCAGCTGGTGGCTGGGGCCTTCGACATCGACCCGGTGCGCGGCCGGCAGTTCGGCGAGCGGCTGGGCCTGGATGCGCAGCGCTGCTATGCCGACTACCGCGCCATGTTCGAGGCCGAGGCGCTCCGCCCGGACGGCATCCGCGCCGTGTCCATCGCCACGCCCAACAACACCCATTTCGAGATCTGCAGGGCCGCGCTGCTGGCGGGGCTGCACGTGGTCTGCGAAAAGCCGCTGTGCTTCACCACGGCCGAAGCTCTGCAGCTGCTGGAGCTGTCGCGTGCCAGCAGGCGGATCGTGGGCGTGGCCTACGGCTACGCGGGCCACCAGCTCATGGAGCAGGCGCGCGAGATGGTCGCGCAGGGCGAGCTGGGCGAGATCCGCATCGTGCAGATGCAGTTCTCGCACGGCTTTCACAGCGAGGCGGTGGAAGCCTCCAGCCCGGCCGCGCGCTGGCGCATGGACCCGGCCCATGCCGGCCCCAGCTATGTGCTGGGCGACCTCGGCACGCATCCGCTGTACCTCTCGCAGCTGGTGCTGCCCGGGCTGGAGATAGAGCGGCTGATGTGCTCGCGGCAGAGCTTCATCGGCAGCCGCGCCCCGCTGGAGGACAACGCCCTCGCCCTCATGCAGTACCGGGGCGGCGCCATGGGCTATCTGTGGGCCTGCGCGGTCAACAGCGGCTCCATGCATGGGCAAAGGCTGCGTGTCATCGGCTCGAAGGCCAGCCTGGAATGGTGGGACGAGCATCCCAACCAGTTGCGCCACGAAATCCAGGGCCGGCCGGCCCAGGTGCTCGATCGCGGCATGGACTACCTGCATCCCGCTGCACGGCAGGAAGACCGCATCGGCGCCGGCCATGCCGAGGGCCTGTTCGAGGCCTGGGCCAACCTCTACCGCCGCTTCGCCCTGGCCATGCATGCCACGGACCGGGGCGACAGCCTGGCCCTGGGCAAGATCCGCTATCCGGACATCCAGGCGGGCGTCGAGGGAGTGCGCTGGGTGGAGAACTGCGTGCGTTCGGCCGACGCAGGCGGGGTGTGGATCGACTATCGCTGAGAGCGATGCGGGGCGCATCGCAAGCGAATGCGGCGGCCAAGGCCGCCGCATCGAGCAGGAGAGGGTTTGGTGCCCGGGGCCTGCGGACTCAGGCCTTGACGGCTGCGGCCTCGGCAGGCAGGGCCTGCACAGGCTCTCCATCCAGGGCGGCGTTGAGCTTGCTGTAGTCCAGCTCGTTTTCCCAGCGCGAGACCACCACGGTGGCCACGGCATTGCCCATGAAGTTGGTCAGCGAGCGGCACTCGCTCATGAAGCGGTCCACGCCCAGGATCAGGGCCATGCCGGCCACGGGCACTTCGGGCACCACGGCCAGCGTGGCGGCCAGGGTGATGAAGCCCGCGCCGGTCACGCCGGCAGCGCCCTTGGAGCTGAGCATGGCCACCAGCAGCAGCGCGATCTCATGGCCCAGGGTCAGGTGGGTGTTGGTGGCCTGGGCGATGAACAGCGCGGCCAGCGTCATGTAGATGTTGGTGCCGTCCAGGTTGAAGGAGTAGCCCGTGGGCACGACCAGGCCGACCACGGACTTGCCGCAGCCGGCGCGCTCCATCTTCTGCATCAGCGAAGGCAGGGCCGATTCCGAGGACGAGGTGCCCAGCACCAGCAGCAGTTCCGCCTTCAGGTAGCGCGCCAGCTTGAGCACCGAGAAGCCGCACAGCCGCGCCACGAAGCCCAGCACCACGACCACGAAGAGCAGCGAGGTGATGTAGAACGAGCCCACCAGCCAGGCCAGGTTCACCAGCGAACCCAGGCCGAACTTGCCGATGGTGAAGGCGATGGCGCCAAAGGCTCCCAGCGGCGCAGCCTTCATCAGGATGCCGACCAGCTTGAACACGGGGGCCGTCAGCGCCTCCAGGAAGTTGAGCACGGGCTTGCCCGCATCACCGACCATGGCCAGCGAGATGCCGAACAGCACGGCCACGAACAGCACCTGCAGGATGTTGTCGCCCACGAAGGGGCTGACCAGCGTCTTGGGGATGATGTCCATGGCAAAGCCGGTGAGCGTCAGCTCGTGCGACTTGGCCACATAGCCCTTGACGGCGGCCTGGTCCAGGTCGGCCGGGTTGATGTTCATGCCCGCGCCCGGCTGCACCACGTGCGCCACCACCATGCCGACCACCAGGGCCAGCGTGGAGAAGAACAGGAAGTAGGCCATGGCCTTGAGGAACACGCGGCCCACGGTGCGCAGGTGCGTCATGCCCGCAATGCCGGTGACGATGGTCAGGAAGATCACCGGCGCGATGATCATCTTCACCAGCTTGATGAAGGCATCGCCCAGCGGCTTGAACTGCTCGGCGTACTGGGGCTCGAAGTGGCCTAGCAGCACGCCTGCCACGATGGCGACCACCACCTGGAAATACAGCTGGCGGTAGAAAGGCAGCCGCTCGGGGCTGGCGGCGTGGGTGGGGACGGCATGCATGGTGCGGCTCCGGCGGGACTGTGTGGGGG